>NZ_RAWC01000230.1:0-14524 GCF_003611685.1 Corallococcus sp. CA049B
TCAACGTGCTGACGCCGCACGCGCTGGTCGCGCTGCCCGGGGGCGGCCATCGGCATCATCCCCGGCACCGTGGGCGCGGACGGCCGTTACCAGCCCCGGCCCGGCTACCCGAACACGGACATCGAAATCCCCATCTACACGCACCTGCCGCTCAGCGGGGAGCAGGGCACGGACCCCATGAGCCGCAACCACATCAACGTGCTGACGCCGCACGCGCTGGTCGCGCTGCCCGGGGGCGCCGGCACCGCGGCGGAGGCCGTCCTGGCCTTGCGCTATGGCAAGCCGCTCATCCTGCACGGGCCACCGGAGGTGTTCCGGCGCTTCCCGGCGGAGGCCGAGCGCACCACCTCCCTGGAGCGGGTGGCCGAGTTCCTCCTGGCCGCCACCCGCTAGGCGGCAGGCGGGCTCAAGCAGGGCCTTGGCGAGGGGGGAAGCCGCCCCACGGGGTGGCAAAAGATTCTAGGATGGACGGCGTGGGGAGGGGTGTGCGCCGCCGGTGCACGTCCGTCACCCATCACGTCCGCCATCATGATCAACCCCGACTATCCGCTGGCCAGCTGGTTCCTCGCGGTCTCCACCTCGGTCTTCCTGCTCGTCTACGCACTGCCGTTGCTGTTCATCCCGCTGCGTTGGGCGCGTTGGTTCGGGTGGGAGCTGCCCACGGGCAACAATGACTTGACGGTCTACTTCGCGCGCTGCCTGGGCGGCCTGGCGCTGTCCGTCATCATCGCGGTGGTGCAGTTCATCCCGGACCCCAAGAGCCACCTGGTCATCTTCGAGCTCATCGGCCTCATTGGTGGACTGATGACGGCGGTGCACATCTGGGGCGCGGTGAAGAAGCAGCAGCCCTGGCCGGAGACGGCGGAAATCCCCCTCTACGGCGCCATGTGCCTGGGCGCCCTGTACCTGCGCTTCGCCAACCTGTCCTGAGCGGAAAGCCCCTGACGGATGCCCTCCACGCAGCCCATTGATCCCGCTGTCGCGATGCTGGCGCCGTACCTGCCGGCGGCCATCCTCGCGCGGCTCGGGAGCCAGGAGGCGGACGCGCTGCCCCGCGCGGAAGGGGTGCGGGGCGCCATCCTGTTGCTGGACATCGCGGGCTTCACGCCCATCGTGGTGGGGCTGAGCGGCGCGGGCCCGCGCGGCATCGACGCGCTCCAGCGCCTGCTGACGAACTACTACACGGAGATGATCGACGTGGTCCGCGACCACGGCGGGGACATCTACCAGTTCGCCGGCGACTCCATCCTCGCGTGCTTCGAGGCCGCGCCCGCGGAAGCCGACACCGACGTCGTGCAGCGAGCGGCGGTGTGCGCGCTGCACGTGCAGCGCAGGCTCGCGCGCTTCGCCCGGCTGGAGCTGATGGGCCAGCGCTTCGGCGTGTCGTCGCGCATCGGCATCGGCTTCGGGGAGGCCACCCGCATCGTGATGGGCGGCACCGGCCTGTGGATGCACCCGGCGCTCGTGGGCGAGCCGCTGGCGCAGGCGGTGGGAGCGGAGAAGCAGGCCACGGTGTCGGAGGTCGTCTTGAGCCCGCGCGCCTGGGCGGCGCTGCCGGAAGCCGCGCGCAAGGGCGAGCCGCGCGAGGGCGGCAACCACCGGCTGGCGCTCGACGCGCCGGTGGAGTCGGTGAAGCGCCCGCTGCCCGCGCCCACGGGCGGGGCGGAGCTGGTGGGCCGGTGCGCGCTGCTGTTGCACCCGGTGCTCTTCACGAAGATCACCACCGCGCACCAGGAGTTCGCGGGCGACTTCCGCGACGTCACCTGCTTCTTCGTGCGCTTCACCCACGCGCGGGCGGACACGGATCCGGACGCGTTCACCCGCGACCTCAACACCTACTACGAATACGTCCAGCGCGAGTCCGCCCACCACGGCGGCGTGCTGCTGATGACGGACTTCACGGACAAGGGCAACGTGCTCTACGTCCTGTTCGGCGCGCCCACCGCCCAGCAGAACAAGGAGGTGCTGGCGTGCCGGCTGGCCTGCAAGCTGCTCAAGGCCCGGGAGCAGTTCCCCTTCCTGGATGAGCTGCAGATCGGCATCGCCACCGGCCACGCCTACTGCGGGGACATGGGCTCGCCCACGCGCAAGGGCTACTCCGCGCTGGGCGAGGTCGTGAACATGGCCGCGCGCCTGATGACGCACGGCGGACGCCAGGACGGCGTGCACCTGTGCGCCAACACCCAGGCACGCTCCCAGCAGGGCGGCTTCGCCACCGAGTTCGTGGAGGACGCGAAGCTCAAGGGCGTCTCGCGCTCGGTGCCGGTGTACCGGCTGTCGGGAGAGACGCGCCGCAGCCTCTTCATCAAGGGCCGGGGCGACATCATCGGCCGCAGTCGTGAGCTCAACGTGCTGCACGAAGCGCTCACCGGGGCCTTCGCCGGCCAGGGGCGCGTGAGCGTGGTGTCCGGCGAGGCGGGCATCGGCAAGTCGCGGCTGGGCGCGCGCGTGCTGGAGGACGCGGAGGAGGGCGGCGCCCGGGCCCTTTACGGCGTCTGCTACTCCTACGAGGCCTTCACCCCCTTCTTCCCCTGGAAGGAGGTGCTGCTCCAGGCGTTCGGACTGCACGACTCGGACGACACCGACGCGCAGCTCGCGCGCCTGCGCCAGGGCCTGGAGGGCCTGGAGGACGTGGGGCCGGAGTGGATCCCCGTGGTCGCGGGCATCCTCGGCATCGCGCTGGAGGAGACGTCCGTCACGGCGGGGATCGACGCGCGCCGCAAGCAGCAGAAGGTGTTCCAGATCGTCTTCCAGCTCCTGGAGAAGCTCAGCCGCGCGCAGCCGCTGCTGCTCTACTTCGAGGACCTGCACTGGGCGGACTACATCTCGTTGGACCTGCTCCAGTACCTGGCGGTGCGCGTGGGCTCGCACCGCATCATGGTGCTGGCGACGATGCGCCCGGGCGACCAGCTGCGCGGGCTGCGCGAGCTGCCGGAGTTCGTCCCGGTGGACCTGTCGAGCCTGGACGACGAGGACACGCGGGCGCTCTTGCGCGTGCACCTGCGGCTGACCCCGCCGGACGTCGCGCTGGAGGACCGGCTGCTCGCGAAGGTGCAGGGCAACCCGTTCTTCATCGAATCCATCGTGGAGGGGCTGGCGGAGCAGGGCTACCTGGGGCCGGTGGAGCCCGGCTCGCAGCGGATGGAGCTGAAGCGCGGCCTGCAGGACCTGCTCTTGCCGGACTCCATCCAGGACGTGGTGCTGTCGCGCATCGACCTGCTCAGCGAGACGGAGAAGCTGGTGGTGAAGGTGGCGTCCGTCATCGGGCGCATCTTCACGCTGGACGCGGTGGCGGCGCTGGTGCCCACCCTGGGCCAGGGCGTGCTGCGCGAGGCCATGGACACGCTCCAGCGCCTGGGCCTCATCCTGCTGGAGACGGAGGAGCCGTACACCTGCCTCTTCAAGCACATCGTCATCCGCGACGTGGCCTACAACACGCTGCTGGTGTCGGCGCGTGAGGACCTGCACCGCCGGCTCGCGCGCTACCTGGAGGCCCGCGCCAGCGACAACCTCGCGGGCTCCGCGGGTCTGCTCGCGTTCCACTTCCTCGCGGGCAACGTGGAGGACAAGGGCCTGGAGTACACGCTGATGGCGGCCCGCAGCGCGCGGGCGCAGTACGCGAACGACGACGCGCTCTACCACTACAACCGCGGCCTGGAGCTGTTGGGCACCGTCGTCCCGGTGGACCCGGAGGTGACGCTGCTCCAGACGCGCCGGGTGATGCAGGAGCTGGCGGAGACGCTGCTCCAGGCGGGCCACTACGCCAACGCCATCCTGATGTTCGAGCAGTGCCTGGTGGACGAGGAGGAGATCCCCCGCCAGGCGGAGCTGCACCTGGGCCTGGGCCGCGCGCACCAGGAGAAGGGCGAGTCCGCGCTCGCCACGCAGCACCTGGAGAAGTCCCTGGTGCTGAGGGGCCGCAGCCTCCCGGGGAGCCTGGCCGCGCTGGGCCTGCGCACGCTGGCCAACCTCCTCTTGCGAGGGCTCGCGTCGCTGCTGCCCTTCATCCTGCGCCCGCTGCCGGCTTCGAGGCTGGGCAACTACCTGCAGCAGCTGTCCACGCTCAACTCGCTCATCCGCATCTACTACTTCGCGGACATCACCAAGCTCACCTGGGCGACGCTGGTGTCCACCAACATGGCGGAGCGCTCGCGCAGCGACTACGCCATGAGCCTGGCGCGCGGCTACTACGGCACGCTCCTGTTCGGCGCGGGGCTGCTCGAGCGCTCGCGCTACCACTGCGAGAAGGCGCTGGAGTACGCGCGCCGCTCCAAGGACCCCGTGGCGGAGGGGCTCGCGCTCAGCCGCCTGGGCATCCAGGCCTTCTTCGCCAACGAGCTGGAGCGCGCGAGGGCCTTCCAGGAGGAGGCCGTCTCCACGCTGCGCCAGGTGGGCGAGCGCTGGGAGCGCCAGACGTCGCTGATGATGCAGGCCACGGGCGAGTTCCTCCACTCGCGCTTCCGCACCGCGGTGGCGCTCTACGAGCAGATGGGGACCATTGGCGTGGAGCTCAACGCGCTGATGCACCAGGGCTGGGCGCACTCGTGGGCGCCCATGTGCCGCTACCTCATGGGCGAAGGTGACGTGGGCGAGCTGTGCGCGGAATTGGAGCAGGGCCTGCGCATCAGCGAGGAGGTGGCGGACCTGGCCAACCAGTGCGCCAGCTTGAACCACCTGGCCAACGTCACGGTGCGCGAGCACCAGGTGGAGGAGGCCGCGCTCGTCGCGGTGCGCTGCTTCAAGAGCATCTGGAGCTACCAGGTGCTGGTGCCCTTCCTCCAGGTGGGGCTGGTGGACGCGGCGGAGGCGGCCCTCTTCGCGCTGGAGGAGGGCGCCACGGTGGTGCCGCGCAAGGAGCTGCTCAAGATTGTCCGCCTGTCCTGCATCAAGGCGCGCGTCATCGCGCGGCTCTATCCGTACCTGAAGGGCCCGGCGTTGCGCGTGACGGCGCGCTCGCTGGCCCTGCGCAAGGGCCCGAAGGCCGCGGAGCCGGTGTTCCTGGAGGCCATCGCCGTCCTGGAGAAGAGCCCCAACCGCTGGGAGACGGGCGTGGCCTACTTCGACGCGGCGGTGGCCCTGCCGCACCGGCGCGAGGACTTCCTCGCGAAGGCGCGCGCCATCTTCACGGAGGTGGAGGCCCGCGCGGAGCTGCGCCGCATGGACCGCTTCCAGGCCACGCTCCAGGCCCCGCCGGCCGAAGCGCTCGTGCCGCCCCAGGCCTCCCGGGTCCATGAAGCCCGCGTGATGTGACGCGCCGGACGCGCATTCCTTGTCCCGTCAGGCGGGGCCCCTAGACTGCGTGCTTCTTCCTCGACTCCGCACCGGGCCCATGAACACCGCGCCGCTCCGCTTCCAGCTCAGTCCCGTCATCGTCATCTACATGCTCGTGGTCCACGGGCTGGCCGCGATGGCGTTCTTCCTGCCCTGGCCGCCGTACGCGCTGCCGGTGGCGCTGGCCGTGTACGTGTCCATTGGCCTGGGCACGACGGTGGGGCTGCACCGGCTCCTGTGCCACCGCGCCTTCGCGTGCCCCCGCTGGGTGGAGTACGCGCTGGTGACGGTGGCCATGCTCACGGCGCAGGGCAGCCCGCTCCTGTGGGCCGCCAACCACCGGCTGCACCACGCGAAGGCGGACGCGGACGGGGACGTGCACTCGCCGCTGCGCGGCTTCTGGTACGCGCACATGGGGTGGATCCTCAACGAGGCCTCCACGGAAGAGGACGGCTGGCGCACCTGGTGCCGCGACATGGCGGATGATCGCTACTACCACTGGCTCTTGCGCTACCGCATCGCGCCGCAGGTGCTGGGGGTGCTCTTCGTGGGGCTGACGTTCGGCTGGCGCACGGTGCCCGCGTACTTCTTCCTGCCCGTGGTGTGCTGGATGCAGAGCACCTACGCGGTGAACTCCGTGTGCCACGCGGCGTTCGGCCACCGCGTCCACGACACGCGCGACCACAGCCGCAACGTGTGGTGGGTGAGCGTGCTCGCGCTGGGCGAGGGCTGGCACAACAACCACCACGCCTTCCCCGCGTCCGCGCGGCACGGCTGGGTGTGGTGGCAGTGGGACCCGGGCTGGCTCTTCATCCGGGCGCTCCAGGCCCTGGGGCTGGCGTGGGAGGTGCGCCTGCCGTCCCGGCTCAGGTCAGGACCTGCGGCGTGAGGCCCAGCGCGGGCATCCGCTCCGCGTCCCACGCTTCAATCGCATCCAGCCCCGCGATGTAGCGGCGCTCCGGGTTCTTCACCGGGTTGCGGATGCTGACGATTTCGGGCCCGGAGAAGAGGATGGTCTGCTTGTAGCGGGGCAGGTCGCTCATCATCAGCTTGGACGCGTAGTGCCGCGCGATGTTGGGCAGGCTGCCCAGCGTGTGGCACAGCCGCTGGAAGTGCTCCACCACCTCCGACGCGTGCATCTGCTTGGGCCGGTGGCACAGCGTGTAGCCGTCGTAGTCGCGGCTGGTGGTGCCGGGCAGGAGCCGGTCCTCGGCCTTGAGCTCGCGGAAGAAGGGCGTCTCCGGATACGGGCAGACGATGCCCAGGAACGTGACGGAGAAGTACTTCAGGTCCGCCAGGTAGTCCGGCAGCCGGTGCAGGTACTCGTTGGTGTCGCCGTCCGAGCCCACGATGAGCCCGAAGGACAAGAGGATGCCGGCGGAGAAGACGCGGCGGATGACGGCGTCCACCTCCGACAGCTTGTTCTGGCCCTTGTTCATCGCCTTCAGCGAGTCCGGGTTGAGCGACTCCAGGCCGGTGTAGACGTAGCGGCAGCCCGCCTTCGCCATCAGCTTCACCAGCGAGTCATCCTTGAGCACGTTGAAGGTGAGCGCGCAGCCCCACGTCTTCTTCAAGGGGATGAGCGCTTCACACAGCGCGCGCAGGTACTTGGGCGAGCCGCCCAGGTTGTTGTCCAGGAAGACGAACGCGTCCCCCATCAGCCCCAGGAAGTTCGGGTTCCAGCGCATGCGCGTCTGGATCTCGTCGATGACCTCCGGGATGGGCCGGAAGCGGTAGCGCTCGTGGCCGGTGAGCACGCAGAAGTTGCACGTGAAGGGGCAGCCGCGCGACGCCTCGATGCCCGGCAGGCGCACCTTGTTGTGCGTGAAGTCGATGAGCTCGTAGCGGTACGGACGGATGGCGGCGGCGCCCTGCGACGGCAGGCTGTAGCGGGGCTTGAGGCAGCCCTGCTCGAAGTCCGCGATGAGCGCGGGCACGTTGGACTCCGGCTCCCCGGTGATGACCGCGTCGAAGTACTTCGCCGCGTCGTCGGGGAAGTGGCTCGCGTGCCGGCCTCCCGCCACCGTCGTCATGCCGCGCTGACGGAAGAGGGTGGAGAGGACCTTGGTGTGCTCGTAGTACGAGTGCAGGTACGAGAAGAAGACGAGGTCCCAGTGCCGGTCCAACGGCAGGTCCGCCTCCTTCTCGTTGAAGATCTCCACCTGCGCGTGCTCCGGGCACAGGCCCGCGATGAGCTCCGGCACGGAGGACTGCATGATGGAGGGTTCCTTGATTCGCAGCCGGGTCGGATGGGTGTACGTGGCGATGATGGCGATGCGCATGCGAGCGGGCCCGGCGGCGGCGCGGATGCAACGGCGCTCGCGTTCGTGTTTTCACCTGCCGGACCGCGTCCCCCTTCGTCGGCGGAGGATCACCCGGAGTCCGGGCGCTGGCAAAGGATCTCCGTCGCGCGCGCCGCACTCTCCGCGCGTTTCCGGTGGCAGCGGACGACCCAGGAGGACCTATCTCGTGTGGGGGGCGGGCTGATAGATCTTTGAAACATGGATACCTCTCCCACGCCAACCGCCCCGGGTTGGCCGTTTAGACGTTATTTCTGGATTTCAGTCGCGGCCGCGGTGCTCCTGAGCCTGACGATGTTGAACACCGGCTGGATGTTCGACGACTACGTCTGGCTGGGCGTCTGGGACAACCTGCCGCAGCCGACGCCGCTGGCGAACACCCACTTCGACGTGTACCGCACGGCTACGGGCATCCCGGAGCACACGTCCCAGATGGCCCACGCCGGCATCTTCCCGTGGTACGTGGAGCCGGGCGTGAAGCTGGCCTTCTTCCGGCCCCTGGGCAGCGCGCTCTTCGGGCTGGATCACCTGCTCTACAACCGCGTCGCCGTCGCCTACCACGTGCACTCGCTGCTCTGGTACGTGGGGCTGGTGGCGCTGGTGGCCCTGCTGTTCCGCCGCATCCTCCCCACGGGCATCGCGGGGCTGGCGCTGGTGCTCTTCGCAGTCAACGGCTCGCACGGCGCCGCCGTGGGCTGGCTGTCCTACCGCGTGCTGCTGGTGTCCATGCTCTTCGCGGTGCTGGGCTTCTGGCTCCACATCGAGTGGCGCGAGCGCCAGCGCAAGGGCGCCCTGGCCGGTTCGCTCATCGCCTTCGCGCTGGGCCTGGCGAGCGCGGAGACGACGCTGATCATGATCCCCTACGTGCTCGCCTACGAGGCCTTCGCGGGCCCTGGCAAGCCGTCCGAGCGGCTCAAGGCGCTCATCCCGTTCAGCGCGCTGATGGCCGCCTTCCTGACGATGTACAAGGTCCTGGGCTACGGCGCGGCCCGGCAGGACACGCACCTGGACCTGGCCGGCGCGCCGGTGCAGTGGTTCCTGGCGATGTTCGAGCGCGTGCCGGCGGCCATCGCGGGCCTGACGCTCAGCGCGCCCAACGACTACATCCTGGATCCGTCCTACGTGGGCACCTTCCAGGTGCTGGGCCTGGTGGGCCTGGTGTTCTTCGCGCTGCTCCTGTGGGGCGTGTGGCCGCTGGTGGAGCCGGCGGAGCGCAAGACGCTGAAGTGGCTGCTGGTGGGCTCGTTCGCGTCCACGTGGCTGGGCAGCTCGCCGCTGGCCGGCGCGCGCACGCTCATCGTGCCCAGCCTGGGCATGGCGGTGGCGCTGGCGGTCATCCTCCGCGCCGCGTGGCAGGGCCGCGCGCTCAAGCCGCGCGCGGGCGCGGTGCTGGCGGGCGCGGCGGTGATGGCCGTCATCCACATCGCGGGCGCGCCCTACGTCTGGTGGCAGACCGCGACCGTCTATTCGGAGGTGGACGCGATGTCCAAGCGCGTGCACGACCGCTACACGGAGGCCTTCGACTTGAAGCAGCTGCCCGGGCAGCGGGTGGTGGTGCTCAACGCCCCCAACGGCACCGTGGGCATCTACGGCTCCGTGCAGTGGTGGTCCACGGGCATGCCGCTGCCGAGGAACTGGTGGGTGCTGTCATACAAGTCGGGCGAGCAGCACGTGACGCGCACCGGCCCCAACTCGCTGGAGCTGTCCCTGCCCAAGGGGCAGCACTACCTCAACCTCCTCGAGGAGCGCATCTACCGCGGCAAGAACTGGCCGGTGAAGCAGGGCCAGGAGTTCGACGTGGGCGGCATGAAGGCGCGCATCGAGGAGGCGGACGCGGAGGGCCCCACGCGCATCTCCTTCACCTTCGACGTGCCGCTGGATGACCCGTCGCTGAAGCTGGTCCATTGGCGCAACCGCAAGGTGGTGCCCTGGGTGCCTCCGGCGTTGGGCGGGGCGCCGTCAGTGGTCAACGCGCTCAACAGCCCGAACTAGCCGGGGGCAGGGGCGGGCCCGCCTGTTCGAGGCGGGGCCCGCCCGGCTTCAGCCCACCATCCGCACCACCGCCAGCGTGAGTCCGTAGACGAGCACGGACACGAGCGCGGCGGCGGGGATGGTGAACACCCACGCCCAGATGATGCGGCCGGCGGTGCCCCACTTCACGGCGCGCCAGCCGCGCGTGGACCCCACGCCGACGATGGCGCCGGTGATGGTGTGCGTGGTGGAGACGGGGATGCCCAGCTCCGCCAGCGCGATGATGGTGACGCCGCCGCCCGTCTCCGCGCTGAAGCCGCCAATGGGCGCCAGCTTCGTGAGGCTGTGGCCCATGGTGCGGATGATGCGCCAGCCGCCGAAGAAGGTGCCCATCGCGATGGCGGCGTGGCAGGAGATGATCATCCACCAGTCGATGTGGAACGGGCGGTCGCGCCAGATGGTGCCGAAGAGCACCACCGCGATGATGCCCATGACCTTCTGCGCGTCGTTGGTGCCGTGGCTGAAGGAGAAGATGGCGGACGACACCAGCTGCAGCCGGCGGAACCAGGTGTCCACGCGCAGCGGCGTCTGACGGTGCACCGCCCAGGTGCTGGCCAGCATCATCAAGATGCCCAGCGTCATGCCGATGAGCGGCGACAGCACGATGAAGGCCGCGATGCGCGCGATGCCGCTGCCCACCAGGCCCTCGAAGCCCAGCACGGGCAGGGTGGCGCCAATCATCCCGCCCGCCAGCGCGTGCGACGACGACGAGGGCAGCCCCCACCACCAGGTGAGCAGGTTCCAGACGATGGCGCCCATCAGCGACGCGAAGATGACCATCAGCACCGCGGTGGGGCCGGCGGCCCGGAGCATCTCGAAGTTGATGATGCCCTTGCCCATGGTGTTGGCCACGTGCACGCCGCCCGCGAAGGCCGCGATGAAGTTGAAGAACGCCGCCCAGGCCACGGCCAGGTTCGGCGACAGCACGCGCGTGGACACCACGGTGGCGATGGAGTTCGCCGCGTCGTGGAATCCATTGATGAAATCGAAGATGAGCGCGACGGCGACAATGGTGACGACCGCTGCGAGCAGCATCTCAGGAGTGCTCCAGCACGACGCCTTCGATGACGTTGGCCACGCCCTGGCACTTGTCCGTGGCCGTCTCGATGAGGTCGTAGATCTCCTTCCACTTGATGATGGTCAGGGTGTCCACGCCGCTCTTGAACAGCCGGCCCATGCCCGCGCGCAGGACCTCATCCGCCTGGGTCTCCAGGCGCTTGATCTCCATGCAGCCCGCGAGGATCTGCTCCGGCTTCTTGATCAGCCGCAGCGCCGCGACGACCTCCTGCACCTTCTGCGTGGAGATCACCAGCAGCCGCGCCAGCTCCGTGGCGTCCGCCCGGGTGGATTCGATCTCGTAGTAGAGCAGCCGCGCCGCCGCCGCGTTGGTCAGGTCCAACACGTCGTCGATGCGCGACAGGAGCGTGTGGATCTGCCCCCGGTCGAACGGGGTGATGAACTGCTGGTGGAGTCGGTTGAAGGCCGTGTGGGTGACCTCGTCGCCCTGGTGCTCCACGTCCTTGAGGGCCTGGACGCGCGTGGGCACGTCCCGGAAGTCGCTCAGGAGCTCGTGTAGGAGCTTCGCTCCCTCGACAGTTCTGGCGCATTGCGCGTCGAAGTCGTCGAAGAACTCGTCCGACTTCGGCATCAGCTTTTCGAGCATGGGGATCTCCCTCGGCGCCTGGAGGGACAGGAGCTATCCGCCGCGGGAGGGGGTGGCGCCTCTAGGGGGTGACACTCCCGTGACGCGGGAGTGACTACCCTACCTGGAGAGATTCGCCAGTGTTCCGTACGAAAACGTACGGATTCCGGGGGGTTGCGCTTGACGCGAGGAGCCGCTCAGACGACGCGGTTGCGCAGCTCCTCGAAGAAGCCCACCCACAGCTGCCACATCTCTTCCGCACCGCGGGTGATGGTGGCCAGTTCCTCGTCCGTGTACGCGAGGCCCATGGTGTGGCCGGCCGTCTCCACGTGGTCCGGCTCCTGCTTCACGTGGATGTCCACCCAGGGCAGGGCCTTGAGGCCCGTGGTGCGGCGCACCAGCTTGCCCAGCTTGGCCACCATGGTGAGGTCCGCCACCTCCGTGCCGTAGAGGAAGCCCAGGCCCGTGAGGTGGCTGTCCGTGGAGCGCTGGTACCCGTCGATGAGCCGGCGCGTCGCGGGCGTCATGTCCGCCTCCGACACGCCCGCCTTGGTGAAGCCCGCGTCCGTCATCGTCTGGATGAAGAAGCGCTCGTGCGCCCTCGCCGGGTCTCCCTCGCCCACCTCCTGGTTGAGGATGTGCGTCACCGCCGTCTTCATCTCCATCTGCGGGCAGACGGCGATGAGCTTGCCCAGGAAGGTGGGGAAGTAGTGCAGGGGGTGCCACCACTGACCCAGGACCAGCTCCGCCTGATCGCGGCTGAAGGCCTTCTCGTCCACCACCTCGAAGAACCGGTGCTTGAGCAGCTGCTCTCGGTGGGGATTCTTCGCCAGTGCCGCCTCGATGGTCTGGTTCCGCATTGATGCCTCCAGGTGGGTCCAAAAGGGCTGGGTGGGCGTTTATCACAAAGCAGGACTGCGATTCTTGGAAATGTAGAAAGACAAGTTCAACGTGACTACGTTGTTTACCGCCAGTGTGGAACGTGCAGGCAGGCGAGGGTGGGCTGTTCGGCATGGGGGCTGACGGCCTACAGTTGGAAAATCGGCATTTTTCCCCTGTCCCCCTTGTACGGAAGACGCATGACCCTGTTCCGGCACCCTGAAGATCGCATCCCGGTCCTGATGTTCCTTGGCGTCTTCGCGCTCGACATGACGGTGTTCCTCACGGCGCGCAGCTGGTGGGTGCCGGTGCTGTGGTTCGGGCTGGGCATCATCCCCAAGGGGTGGATCTGCTCGTGGAACCACCACCACCAGCACCTGTCCTTCTTCAAGCACGCGCTGCCCAACCGCCTGTTGGAGATCGTCTTCGGCTTCCAGACGGGCGTGACGTCGCAGGCGTGGTTCCTCCACCACGTGCTGGGCCACCACAAGAACTACCTGGATCAGTCGCAGGACGAGTCGCGCTGGAAGCGGGATGACGGCTCGACGATGGGCGAGGTGGAGTACTCGCTGAGCACGGCGCTGACCGCGTACTCGCGCGCGTTCCAGGTGGGCAGGAAGCATCACCCCAAGGCGCTGCGCGTGTTCGTGTGGATGGCCGCGCTCCAGCTGGTGCTGCTGGCGGGCCTGTTCTGGGTGAACCCCTACAACGCGCTCTTCGTCTTCCTGCTGCCCATGATGGCGTCGCTCTACGTGACGACCTGGGCCACGTACTTCCACCACGTGGGCCTGGAGACGGCCAACCACTCGGAGGCCTCGTACAACATCCTCCACAAGGGCTACAACCTGATGACGGGCAACCTGGGCTACCACACCGCGCATCACACGCGGCACGGTCTGCACTGGTCCAAGCTGCCGGAGCTGCACGCGCAGCTGGCGCAGGAGATCCCCGCGAACCTGTACCGCCAGCCCGGCATCCCGTTCGTCTGGCGCGGCTCCGAGGAGAAGCTCGTGCTGAGCGACCACGAGGTCGCCGCGCTCTCCGGCAGGCCCGTGGAAGGCAGCGGGGAGACGCTGGCCGCCTAGCGGTCCCGCGGTCCCCGCTGGAAGCCCCGCCGGAAGTGCTCCCTTCCGGCGGAGGGTGCCGTGGGGCCGCTACTTCGGCGGCTGCTGCGGCTCCGTCGTGCGGTTCGCCGCCAGGTTGATGACGTTGAGGAGCAGGTCCTTCACGCGGCGGGGCTTGTTGCCGCCGTTGTCCTCGATGATCTTGTCGATGTCGTCATCCTGCCGGTGGTACTCGGGGATGAGGTCGCCGCCGCCCTCGGGGTTGGACAGGCCCTCGAAGAGGAAGAGCACATCCTCGCCCTTGCGTCCGAAGGACGCGCCGTCCTGCCGGTCGCGGTAGACGTTGATGTCGCGGTTGATGCGGTCGAACGGATCCGCCAGCTGCTGGTTCGCCTGGTCCACCACGTCGCGGAAGTAGTTGGGCTGGCCCTTGGTGTTGGTGTCCACCACGGACAGGCGCTGATCATCCCAGCGGCCCACCATGTCCGTGTTGATGACGCCGGCGATGTTCTTCAGCTCCAGGCCGGGGATGGGGTGGTCCACGAAGTACTGCGAGCCCACCAGGCCCTTCTCCTCCGCGCCCGTCCAGATGAACAGCACGGAGCGGTCCAGCTTGCCGTTCTTCGCGGCCTCCGCCAGCTCCGGCACCGCCGCCATCAGCACCGCGCTGCCGGACGCGTTGTCGTCCGCGCCGTTGTACGCGTTGCCCTTGCGGTCCACGCCCACGTGGTCCAGGTGGGCCATCACCACGATGACCTCGTCCTTGTGAGGGCCGGTGCCGGGCAGCATGGCCAGGGTGTTCACCGCCTGGCCCGTGGCCGTGGCCACCTGCTTGAGCTCCTCCACGCTGCGCTGCTTCCCGGACTGCGCCGGCACCACCGACTGGCCCGCCGCCTTCATCGTCTGCTCGTACTGCTGGTTGAGCTTTTTCAGCGTGTCCTTGGGCATCTTCTCGTCCAGGTAGAAGCCCTCCTGGAACATCGTGTGGCCGAACTGCTTGTGCTCGGCATGCCCGGCGTGGGCCGCGCCGGCCGTCTCGCCCGCCTTGTCCGCGCCCAGCCACGAGTAGACGTTGAACTTCTGCTGGAAGGGGTTCTCCGGGTTGTTGATGTTGGGCCCCACGAGCCCGTACTTCTCCGCGTGGGCCTGCACGTAGACGGAAGCGGCGTCCAGGCCCGCGGAGGGGCTGTCACGGCCCTGCAGCGCGTCCGAGGCCAGGTACTCGAGGTGCGTCATCGGATCCGAGTCGGCCGACACGGGCGGCTCGGTGGGCGCCTCCGGAGGCACGGGCGTCGTCGGAGCCGGCGTCGGGGTGGTGGGCGCGGGCAGCCCCAGGA
>NZ_RAWC01000231.1:0-14353 GCF_003611685.1 Corallococcus sp. CA049B
GGTGGGCGCGGCCGGACGCGTGCTGTCGTCCGTGGAGACCGCCCGGCTCGTGTTCGCGCGGGATGCCAGCGCGGCGGCGGTGGTGCGGGCGCGGCTGGATGCGGCGGGAAGGCCGTAGCGTGACCTCGGAGCGGGCCGCCTCCGGGCGCCCTGGCGCGAACCCGGCTGGAAGCGCGGCACGGCGACCCTGGCGGGGCTCGCGCTCGCCTCGCGTCTGCGTTACAGCGGGCGTGGGAGGCGGACGCTGGTGGCTGAGACGCGGGTACCGTTGACGGTGATCGCTGGACCCACGGCGTCGGGGAAGACGGCGTTGGCCATCGACTGGGCTCGCGACGCGGGCGGGGAGATCGTCAGCGCGGACTCGCAGCAGGTGTACCGCGCCTTCGACATCGGCACCGCGAAGCCCTCCGCCGAGGAGCTGGCCGCCGTGCCGCACCACCTGGTCTCCTGCGTGGATCCGCTCGAGCCCTTCTCCGCCGCCGAGTACCAACGCCGCGCGGACGCGGCCATCGCGGACATCGCCTCGCGGGGGCGGCCGGTGTTCGTCGTCGGCGGCACCGGCCTGTACCTGCGCATCCTGCTGCACGGCGTGGTGGACGCCCCCGGCGCCCTGCCTTCGCTGCGCGCGGAGCTGGAGGCGCTCGCGGCGGAGCAGGGGAGGGAGGCCGTGCACCGCCGGCTGGCCGAGGTGGATCCGGAAACCGCGGCGAAGCTGCCCCCCCAGGACCTGGTGCGCGTCGTCCGCGCCCTGGAGATCCACGCGCAGACGGGCGTGCCCGCGTCCGAGTTCCGCCGCGCCCATGCCTTCGCGCCGGACCGCCATCCCTTCCAGCTCTACGTGCTGGAGCCGCCGCGCGAGTCTCTCTACGCCGCCATCAACGCGCGCACGGAGGCGCTCTTCTCGCGAGGACTCGTGGAGGAGACACGGGCCCTGCTGGAGCAGGGCTACGCGGACGCGGCCCCCATGCGCAGCGTCGGCTACGTGCAGGCCCGCGCCGTGGTGGAGGGCCGGATGACCCGCGAAGAGGCCATCACCGGCACCGCGCAGGAGACCCGGCGCTACGCCAAGCGGCAGCTCACCTGGTTCCGCAAGGAGCCCGGCGCGGTGTTCCTGTCGCCGCCGTACGCCCGTCCTGCCCTCCAGGCGCGGTAGGCCGCCCAGGCCCCTGCTCGGTGTTCCGCCTCATTTCGTCCCGCGGAGCCGATTGTTCGCGCCCGGTCGCGCTCCCATCTTCCACGAGGAAGTGCTTCCCCCACCACGTCCACTCCCGGACCGACAGGCGGCCGAGGGCCCGAGGCGGGCAGCCATCACCGTGGAGATTGCCATGCGAACGAACGTCGAACGCGCGCCGGAGACCCGGCCGGACCGTCCCTCCCGGGGAGCCTCCGCCATGTGGGGCGGCCCCTTCCTCCTGGGCCTGCTGACGGCGATCGCGGGGGTCGTGCTGCTGGGCGCCACGTTCTTCACCAGCATGGTCACCGTCTTCTTCGTGGGGATGATGCTGGTGATTGGCGGCGTCCTGGAGATCGCCGCGGCCGTCCGCTCCCGCAGCGAAAGCCGGAGTGCCTTCTGGTCCTTCATGCTCGGCGGCGTCCTCACCACCGTGGTCGGCATCCTCACCGTCATGTACCCGGCCGCGGGGCTCGCCTCCCTCACGCTGCTGATCGCCGGCTACTTCTTCGCCAGCGGCCTCTTCCACGTCATCACGTCGGTCATGGACCGCTACTTCCAGTGGGGATGGGACCTGGCCTACGGCCTCATCTCCCTGGTCCTGGGCCTCGGCGTGATGGCCAGATGGCCTGCGTCCTCCGTGTGGCTCGTGGGCACCATGGTGGGGCTCGCCGTCTTCTTCCGAGGCATCTCGATGATGTCCGGCTCGCTCATCCTGCGGCGGGGACTGCATCGCGTGGAGGCCTGAGCGACCGCCAGGACACCCCTGGTGCTTGTTCACCAGGGGTGAATCAAGGATATCGGAGGGTGAAGTCCAGCCCGGCTACAGGCAGGGGTCAGGACGCAAAGCGGTCTTCGCCAAATGTTTCCGCGAGCGCGGGCCGGAGGACGTCGAGCGGCGAGCCGAGCGGGTCCTGCACGCGGCCGGTGAGCTGGCACAGGAGGCGGTCCGGGTTCACCGGCTTGGGCAGGAAGGCCTCGGCGCCCGCATCGAGCGCGCGCTGACGCACGTGCGGACGGTTGAGGCCGCTCATCACCAGCACGCGCGTGTCGCGGGTGAGCGGGTGCTGCTTGAGGCCTTCACACAGACGCAGGCCGTCCACCCAGTGCAGCACCACGTCCAGGAGGATGGCGGTGGGCGGACGCCGCGCCACCGCGCAGAACAGCGCCAGCTCGTCCGCGAAGGACACCACGCGCGCGCCGGTGCTCTCCAACAGCAGCGTGAGCGCCTCGCGCGTGTCCGCGTCGTCGTCCACCACGTAGTAGAGGTCCGGCTCCACCTCCGGCACTAGTGTGGGCACGGGCTCGATGGGCGTGCGCAGCCACGAGCCCACCACCTCGCGCACGCCCGACCAGCGCGCCGCGGCCAGGAGGCCCAGCGGAGTGGGGGAGCTCAACCCCAAGACGCCGCCGCCGTACACGCCGCCCGCCGAGTGCTTCGCGCGCGCCGCGACGAACGCCGCCGGAGCCCGCTTGCCCGCGCGGCGCAGCCAGGTGAGGGAGCGCGCTCCCGCCGCCGCGTCCTCCATCAGCTCGCCCAGCCCGTCGCGCACGTAGCGGCGCTCCAGCGACGGCGCGTCCAGCCCGCCATCCAGCAGCGCCACCGCGGCGCGGCTGCACGACGCCAGCGTCTCCGACAGGCCCACCTGCAGCGGGTGGCCGAAGGCCGCGGGGCCCACCACCAGCTGCCCGGGCGCCACCAGCGTGCGGCCGGGGCCGAAGGGCAGGCGCGTCGTCTCCAGCGCGGTGAGCTCGAAGCCCTCGTCCAGCAGGCCGTCGCGCGCGGCCATCATCAGCACCTGGCACAGGTCCGCGGGCGTCACCGCCGCGCCGAAGGCCAGCGCGTACACGGACGACGCGCTCGGGATGAGGAACAGCGCGTCCACGGAAGGCAGCGGCGAAACCCACAGCCGCGCCACCGGCGCCAGGTCCCGGCCCGGCATCCCGCCCGTGATGCGCGCCTGCACCGCCGGCATGGACGGCGCCGGCTTGAAGCCCTTGAAGAAGGCGTCACCCAGCAGCGGCCCGGCGCCCGCGGCCAGCGCCACCGCGTGGAAGCGCTCGCCGCTGCCCTGCGCGCGGACGACCAGGGGGCCCGCGTTGCGCACCGCCGTGGGCGCGTCCGGGGCGGGCGCCTGCCGCTCCACGCGCTCCACGTGGCGGTTCACGAACCGGGCGCCCTGCGCGCTGGCCGCCGTGGACAGCACGTGGCGCACCATGTCCAGGCCGCCTTCTCCCCGGGGCCAGCCATCCACGACCCAGAGGCCGCCGGCCGCGCAGGGCAACAGCTCGCGCTCGCCCTGGGAGATGACCTCCACGCCGCGCAGCTCGTGCGCGCGCCACTCCGGAGGAATCCGGCAGCCCAGCGCGGCGAGCCGCGAGCGGCACTCCGGCGTGAGCAGGGCAGGGGGCGCGGTGCGCTCCTCGGTGCCCCCCGCGTAGACGCGCACGTCCAGGGCCACGCCCCGCGCGCGGCCGTTGAAGAGAAGCGAGGCCGCGAGCCCCGCCCCGGCGATGCCGCCGCCGACGATCGCCACCCTCGAACCACTCGCCAGCTTGCTGGTCCCGCTCATCGCGCGCCCTCGTTCCCTTCCCGCCGTCAGTGCCGCTGCGCCGCCGGTGAGTGCGCCGACTGGCCGTACACCACCACCCGGTCGCGCCCCTCCCGCTTGGCCTCGTAGAGCGCGGCGTCCGCCGCCTTCAGCAAGGCCTCCGTGCTCTCACGCGGGGAGTCGGCCGTGTGGTCCGCCACGCCCACGCTGATGCTCAACCCGAAGGGCGCCGGGCGCCCGTCACCGCGCTGCACGTTCACGCCGCGCAGCTCCGAGCGCAGGCGCTCCGCGAACACCGCGGCCTCCAGCGACGTCTGGTGCGGCAGCAGCACGACGAACTCGTCCCCGCCGAAGCGCGCCGCGAAGTCGGACTCGCGCAGGTTGCCCTGCATCAGCGTGGCCAGGGCCAGGATGGCGCGGTTGCCCACGTCGTGGCCCATGCCGTCGTTGATGGCCTTCAGGTGATCCAGGTCGATGACGACCACGCTCAGCGCGTAGCCGTAGCGCAGGGCGCGCTTGAACTCGTCCTCCAGCCGCACGGACAGCGCCCGGAAGTTCGCCAGGCCCGTGAGCGCGTCCGTCTGCGCCAGCACCTGGAGCTTGCGCTGCTGCTCGCTCTGGCGCACCGCGCGGTCAATGCGGGCGAGCAGCTCGCGCGAGCTCGCCGGCTTGTGGATGAAGTCCACGGCGCCCATCTCCAGGCATCGCTCCAGGGTCGCCTCGTCCGCGTCCCCCGTGAGGAAGATGACCGGCACCGTCTCCGTGCGCACGTCGCCCTGGAGCGTCTCCAGGACCGCCAGCCCATCCCCGGAGGGCAGGAACCGGTCCAGCAGCACCAGGTCCGGGCGGTGCTCGCGCGCCAGCTCCACGCCCGCGTCCGCGTCCGAAGCGGCCAGCACGTCGAAGCGCGGGGCGAGCAGGTCCATCAGGCCTTCGCGCACGCCGATGTCGTCCTCGATGATGAGCAGGAGCGCGCGCTCACTGCTGCGGCCGTGCCGTTCCATGAACTGGTTCGCTCCGCTCGCCTGACCCGAAATGGCAGGCCGAAAGTCTCGGGCGCCACGCCCTTCCAGGTGCTCCCCACGCCCTTGCGCCCCACGCGCACCCGCCGCCGCCTCGTTCTGCAAGCACCCACCCACCCATCCAAACTTCACCCGAGACCTCCGGCTGCCAAGCCCGTCCGCCTCCGCGGGGGCTTTGGGAACCATCCGTTCCGATTGCCCGCGTGCCCCTGCCCGAGAGCAAGCCCTGTGCCCCGCGCTTCACAGACGGGACGGCCTCTTTTCAGGGGGTTGCATGGGGGCCGGCGAGACAGCCAACAAGACAACCGGAAGACGTTGCAGCGTGGGTCCGCCGCGCACGGTAGGAATTGCCGGACGCGGGCCGCTCGCGAGCCCGTGCCCCGAGGTGGGAGGGGGCGGCTGATCCGTCGGGAACTCCCCGGAAGCGCGCGCTCGAAGCGGCGCCGTCGACGGGGTTGCCACGAGCAGCGAAAGGGGACCCTGGCGCCATTGCGGTGGCGCCGGGCCATCACTTCCGCCGGGACTTCAGCGCCGGTGCGTGAACTGCACGCGGCGTCCGCCACCCTGGGGCGGCATCATCGGCGGCGCCTCCAGGCCGAACTGCCACCAGAGCGGCTCATAGGGCTTCATCTTCAGGCGCTTGTCGTTCTGCAGCTGGGCGAGGCTGCCCTTGAGCTTCTCATCGGAGGGGTTCTGCTCCACGCCGCGCGCGAGCACGCGCTGGGCGCTGTCCTTGTCCTTCAGCTGCAGGAGGCACCACGCGTACACGGCCCAGACGATGGACTCCTTCTTGCCGCTCTTCGCCGCGGCCTCGAAGGAGGCCTTCATGGCGGGCACGTCGTTGCGGCGGAAGTGCAGGGCGCCCTCCATGGCCTTGGCCATGTAGTTGCGGCCGCTGGCCTTCTCCAGGTGGGGCTTCGCGCCGTCCAGATCCTTGATCATGTACTTCAGCATCCCGATCTGCGCGTGGATCTCCGGGCCAATGAGGAACTGCCACTTGTCCCAGACCAGGCCCTGCTCCAGCGTCTGGACCGCGCGGTCCACGCGGCCCTGGGCCTCCTTCTGGTTGGCGGGCTGGCCCTGGAGATCCTTCTGCACCGTCGTCATCAGCGCCTGGACCCGGGTGGAGACCCGGCGGGCGAGCACGATGTAGGTGGCGAAGAAGACGATGACGCCGGGCACGATGCCGGCCCACCAGGAGAAGCCGCCGGCGAACTTCACCAGCACGCCGACCGCCAGCCCGACGGCCAGGGAGATGAGGAGGTTGTACATGCGCTGCCCCTTTAGCGGTGTGCGTGGACAGCCGCAATCTTCGGATGCACACGAACCGAAGGCGCGATATACGTTCGGCCGCCTCGTTCACACCCAAGGGGCCCTCTGTCGAAATTGGTAGACGAGGCGGACTCAAAATCCGCTGCGGCTGACCCCGCGTCCCGGTTCGAGTCCGGGGAGGGCCATCTTCAAACGCAGACCCGGTGCCCGAGATGCCGTCCCTTCCGGGCTGCCCGAACTTGAAAGCGCTCCCCTGTCCCCCGCGCTGGAAGATGCGATGAAGGTCCTGCTGGTCGAGGATGATCCGAGCCTCCGCGAAGGAATGGGAGAGCTGGTCTCCGAGCTGGCGGACGTGCAGGCGGTAGGCACCCTCGACGAAGCGCTGCGCGCCCTGGCGGCGGACCGCTTCGAGCTGGTGATGACCGACATGCGCATCGCCGGAGGCCACACGGACGGCCGGGGCGTCCTGGAGGCCGCGCGCCGGCAGCGCCACCCGGTGGCCATCGTCAGCGCCGCCGGCCCGGACGAGGTCGCCCAGGTCCTGCACCCCTCGGTGCCGGACGCGCTGCTGATCAAGCCCTTCCAGGTGGACGACATCATGGACCTGGTGGAGCGCTTCCTGGCGCTCAAGCGCCAGGTGGTCGCCGCCGCCCGGGAGCCCGTGGCAGGGGATTCCCCGGAGTGGATTGAATCATCACATGGAGTGAAGTGTGCGGGTGCGGCGCCGGACAGCGCCCGGACCTGGCTGCGGCTGGCGGCGGAAGCGGCCTTCCCCTGGAGCCGTTCCGGGTCCGCCCATGGCGTCCTCCTCCTGGAGGGCGACCTGGAGCTGGACGGCGAGCGTTATGCCGCGCCGTGCTACCTGTTCCTCTCCCTGGGCGCGACGCCCCAGGTGACGACGCGGGCCGGTGCGCTGGCCGTGTGCGTTCCGCTGCGCGGCCAGGCGTAGAGGTCATCCGTGGACATTCCCCTCTGGCCCACGCCGCATGAGCCGTCACGTCTGGGGCGTCCGTCCCGGCGCGCGGCCACCGCGGCGGTGGAGACGCACATCGCGGTCCTCAAGGGCGAGCCGCTGAAGGCCGCGCTCGCCACCGCGCTGCGGGAGGCGGAAGGGCTGGGCGGCCAGGAGCGGCGCTTCGTGGCCCTGGCGGCGCGCGAGCTGTCCCGGCACACGCGGCTGCTGGATCTGGCGGCGCGGCAGCTGGGGCACTCCCCCGGCAAGCACGCGCTCACGGAGGATCAGGCGCTGGTGCGCTACACGCTCTGGCGGCGCCTCTTCTGTGGCGAGGGCTGGGCGCGGATCGGCCCGGAGGTGAAGCTGCCGGGGCCGGTGCGGCCGCGCACGCTGCATGACGCGGTGCTGGAGGGGCTGGTGACGAAGCCCCTGGCGGAGCCCGCGGCGGCGGAGGGCGCGGAGGCCGTCGTCGAGCGGCTGGCCACCCGGTACTCGTTCCCCGGCTGGCTCACGCAGCGGCTGGCGCAGGTGTACCCGGAAGCAACGCTCGCGGGGCTGATGGCGTCCCTGGACGAGGAGCCGTCGCTGCACTTCCGCGCCCGGCCCCCGGGCACTCGCGACGCGGTGCTCGCGGCGCTGGCGGAGGAGGGCGTGGCGGTGGAGGCGGTGCCCGGCGCCCCGGACGCGCTGCGGGTGGCGGACTCCAGCCACCGCATCTTCGAGTCCCGGACGATGAAGGCCCGGCGGCTCCAGGTGCAGGACGTGGGCAGTCAGCTCATCGTCCTGGCGTGCCTGCCTCCCGGGGCGACGTTGGAGGGGCTCACGGTGGCGGACGTGTGCGCGGGGGCCGGCGGCAAGACGCTGGGGCTCGCGGACCTGGTGGGCGCGAAGGGGAAGGTGCTCGCGGGGGACCGCTCCAAGCGGCGGCTTTCGGACGCGCGCGACCGCGTGCGCGAGTTCGGCCTGAAGCAGGTGGCGTTCCCGCACCCGGTGCCGCTGGACGCGGTGGACGTGGTGCTGGTGGACGCGCCGTGCAGCGGCACGGGGTCCCTGGCTCGCGAGCCGGATCAGAAGTGGAAGCTGTCCGCGAAGGCCATCACGGAGTTCCAGGCGACGCAGTCCCAGCTGCTCGCGCAGGTGGCCGCGCAGGTGAAGCCCGGGGCGCGCATCGTCTACGCCACGTGCTCCGTGCTGCCGGAGGAGAACGACGCGGTGGTGGAGGGCTTCCTCGCGAAGCACCCGGGCTTCGCGCTGGAGCCGGTGGGGGAGGGCTGGCCCGCGGAGCTCCAGGTGGGCGTGGACGGCCCCTACCTGCGCGCCCTGCCGCCCCGGGTCCCCGGCGGGGGCTTCTTCGCCGCCCGGCTGGTCCGCAAGGCGGGTTGACAGTCGCCGAGCCGCCACGTTACGCACGAACGACCTTCTCCTCTCCCGAGGGTGACAGCCGTGGCGGCAGATCCGAAGCAGACGGAAGTGATGCGGCAGATCAACGAAGCCTTCCAGGCCGCCGAGGCCAAGCTGGCCCGGCTGCGGGAGGCCGTCGAGCGCAACACGGAGCTGGCGCGGGCCAACGGCAAGGCCGCCTTCCTCAAGGACAAGAAGGAGCAGACCCACCGCGAGCTGGGCGAGGCCGTCTGGCAGTCCATCCAGGCAGGCCGGCTGGAGCTGCCCGCGAACTTCGCCCGGCTGCTCCAGAACATCGCGGCGGCGGAGAAGGCGGCGGCGGACCACGCCGCGTCCCTCACCGACCTGCTGCGGGAAGGAGAAGAGGTGGCGGATCGTTTGAAGGTAAAAACCGTCGCGAAGCCGCAAAAAGTTGTGGCGTCCGGAACGAAGAAGCCATAGAAGTCGCCCCGCCTCACGGCACGGACCGCCCCCCACGGCGGGCCGGGCAGCACGCAGCAAAGAAGGGGCTATAGCTCAGCTGGGAGAGCGCTTGAATGGCATTCAAGAGGTCACCGGTTCGATCCCGGTTAGCTCCACACTGAAGTGAGAGAGGCCCGCGAGAGAAATCTCGCGGGCCTTTTGCTTTTGGGGCGTCCGGCGAAGGCCGCACCCCGGCGCCCTCGCTACGGGTTCGCCGGGAGGTCGCGGGGCAGCCGCACGGTGAAGGTGGTCCCCGCCTCGGCGGTGGACTCCACGGTGATGATGCCCCCGTGGGCCTCCACCAGCTTCTTCACGATGTAGAGCCCCAGGCCGATGCTCCGGCTGCCGTGGTCCACCTCGCCGCTGGGGCGCTGCAGCGGCTGGAAGAGGCGGCCCATCCGCTCCGGGGGGATGGGGGCCCCCTCATTGTGGATGGACAGCGTCACGGCGTCGGCCTCGCCGTGGGTCTCCACCCGGACGGCGGTGTCCCGGGGGCTGTACTTCAGCGCGTTGGTCACCAGGTTCTGGGCCAGCTGCCCCAGCCGGTCGGGGTCCCACTCGCCCAGGCCGCTGCCGCTGCGGCGCCGGCGGATCTCCCGGTCCGGGTGCGTGGCTTCAATCTCCTCCAGCACGCCGTCCACGATTTCGTGCAGGTCCGACGCGCGCCGCTGGACGTGCAGCCCGCCGCCCAGGCGCGCCTGGGTGAAGTCGAGCAAATCCCGGATCATCCGGTGGGCCCGCTCCGCGGCGGACTGGATCCGGCTGACGGCCTTGGTGCTGCGCTCGTCCAGCTCCTCGCGGCGCATCAGGCTGGCGGCGCCCAGGAGGATGGCGCTCACGGGGTTGCGCAGGTCGTGGCTGACGATGCCGATGAGCTGCTGCTCGAAGTCCGCGCGCTGCTGCTGCTGGGCCTGGGCCTGGCGCAGCTCGTGGACGTCCATGGAGGTGCCCACCCACTTGATGATCCGGCCCTCCGCGTCCCTCACGGACAGGGCGCGCACCAGGTGCCAGCGGAAGACGCCATCGCGGTAGCGCACCCGGTGCTCGGACTGGTAGCGGTCGCCCTGCTTCAGGGCCTCCACCCAGGCCCGGCCGCTGGCGGCCAGGTCGTCCGGATGGATGACGTGCCGGTAGCCCCGGTCCAGCAGCGTCTCCGCGCTCACGCCGGTCTGCTCCGTCAGCACGCCGTTCACGTAGGTGACCGAGCCATCCGGGGCGGTGACGAAGACGGCCTCCGGCAGCGCCTCCGCGAGCGTGCGGAACTCCTCCTCGCTGCGGCGCAGGGCGTCCTCCGCGGCCTTGCGCTGGGTGACATCCTGCATGGCGCCCACCATGCGCAGCGCCCTGCCGGCGGCATCGCGCACCACCCAGCCCCGGTCCTCCACCTGGGCATAGGTGCCATCCGCCTTGCGGAAGCGGTACTCGGCGCGCCAGTCGCTGCCTTCGGGCGCCTCCGCGATGGCGTGGAGGCTTTCGATGGCGTGCGCGCGGTCCTCCGGGTGGACGGCGTCCGTCCACCAGTCCAGCCCGGGGGGCACCGTGCCGGGCGCGTAGCCGAAGAGCGTGTAGATGCCCTCGCTCCAGGTGAGCTGCTGGGTCTGCACGTCCAGATCCCACACGGCGTCCTTCGTGGCCCGGGTGGCCAGCCGGTAGCGCATCTCCGACAGCTCGAGCGCCTGGAGCAGCTCCTCGCGCTGGGCGCGGGCCCGCGCGGCGTTCACCGTCCCCTCCAGGCGGGCCACCAGCTCGCGCACGCCGAAGGGCTTCACCAGGTAGTCGTCCGCGCCGGCGGTGAGGCCCTCCACCTTCGCCTCCTCTCCCGCGCGCGCGGACAGGAGGATGACGGGGACGGAGGCCGTGCGTGGATCCGACTTCAGCGCGCGCAGGAGCCCGAAGCCGTCCAGCCCCGGCATCATCACGTCCGACAGCACCACGTCCGGTGGGCGCTCCCGCACCACGGCCAGGGCGGCGGCGCCGTCCGCCACCGTCTCCACCGTGAAGCGCCCCTCCAGTGACCGCCGCACGTATTCGCGCATGTCCGCGTTGTCGTCCGCCACGAGCACGTGCCCCCGCACGACTCCCGGGGGCGCCTCCGGGATGGGGGCGGACACGGGGGGGGCGCCCGCGTCCATCAGCCACTGCGCCGCCTCCTGCACGAAGACCTCCGGGTTCGGGGCCCGGAGGGCCTCCCGCGAGAAGTCCCTCAGCTGCTCCGGCGGCAGGTGCGCCGTGCCGGTGGGCAGGGACACGGTGAAGGTGCTCCCCTGGCCTGGCGTGCTCTCCACGGAGACGCGGCCGCCGTGCAGCTCCACCAGCTCCCGCACGAGCGCCAGCCCGATGCCGCTGCCTTCATGGCTGCGCCCCCGCGCGCCCTCCACCCGGTGGAAGCGGTCGAAGACGTGGGGCAGCTCGTGCGCGGGGATGCCCGTGCCCGTGTCGCTGACGGACAGCTCCACCCGGCCGTCCTCTTCGCGGAGCCGGACGGAGAGGGTGCCCTGGAAGGTGAACTTGAAGGCGTTGGAGAGGAGGTTGAGGACGACCTTCTCCCAGAGATCAGGATCCACCCAGACGGGGGTGGACAGAGAAGGGCAGTCCACCTGGAGCCGCAGCCCCGCCTTCTTCGCCAGCGAGTCGAACGCGCTCGCGAGCCCCGCGGTGAGCGGGCCCAGGTCCGTGGGCTCGAAGGTGGCCCGCATGCGGCCCGCCTCCAGCCGGCTGAAGTCGAGCAGGCTGTTCACCAGCTTGTGCAAGCGCTGGCTGTTGCGCTGGACGATCGTCAGTCGCTCGCGGTGCGAGGGCTCCAGCGGGTGCTCCCCGTCCGCGAGCACGTCCCCCAGCGGCCCCAGCATCAGCGTCAGCGGCGTGCGGAACTCGTGGCTGACGTTGGAGAAGAAGGCCGTCTTCGCCCGGTCCAGCTCCGCCAGGGCCTCCGCCTGCCGCCGGGCGTCCTCGTGCGCGCGCGCCCCGGCGATGGCCGCGCCCAGCCCGTTGGCGGCCAGCTCCAGGAACGAAAGGGACGAGGCATCCGCGGGCACCCGCGGAGACATGCCCAGCACGAGCACGCCCAGGGGATTCGACTCGCCGGGGCGGGCCATGGGCAGGACGAGCGCGGAGCCCGGCTGCGGCACGCCGTCCCGCAGGGGGAGGCGACCGAAGCGGGCCTCCAGTCCCTGGACCTGCTCGGCCTGCCCGGAGCGGATCACCTGGGCCAGGGGCCAGGGGGAGGCCGTGCCCGGCTCCAGGCCCACCTCGCCGGGGCAGAAGGCGCCGTCCGCCTCCAGGCCCATGCGCCCCTCCAGCCGCGCCCGGGTGCCGTCCGCCTCCACGAGGTAGAGCAGCGCGAACGGGAGGTCCGCGGGGTTGGTGGCGAGCGCCTCCAGGCCGCGCGTGGAGGCGTCATGGACCCGAAGGCTCCCGCCCGTGCGTGAAGCCACCTCCTGGAGCGTCCGCAGGCGGCGCGCGTCCAGCACCTGGCTGGTGGTCTCCACCACCGTGTCCAGCACGCCGTTGACGGCCCCGGATTCGTCGCGGATGGGGCTGTAGCAGAAGGTGAAGTAGGTCTCCTCCAGGAAGCCGTTGCGCTCGACGAAGAGGAGCTGGTTCTCCGTCATGATGACGCGGCCCTCGCGGCGGACCTGCTCCACCCACGGGCCGATCTGATCCCAGACCTCCGCCCAGACCTCGCGTCCCGGCCTTCCCAGGGCGGCGGGGTGCTTGCCGCCCAGGATGCGGCTGTAGGCGTCGTTGTAGAGCTTCACCGCGTCCGGCCCCCAGAACACCATCATGGGGAAGCCCGAGTTCAGGCAGACGCTGGCGATGGTGCGCAGGGACCGCGGCCAGGAGGACACCGGACCCAGCGGCGTCCTGGACCAGTCCATGGAGCGCATCAGGGCGCCCATCTCGCCGCCTCCGGCGAGCACCTCCCAGGCCGCCGCGCGCTCGGCGTCGTCCGGCTCCAGCGCGGGTGAGTTCGCGCCGTGTCCACCGGACGTGCTGGAACCGTGATTCATCCCCGTTGCGTAATCGAAGCCCCTCGGGGAGGCCAGGGGAGGAACGTGGGAGGCCGGCCGCTCCAGGGCCTGCCAGCCTGCCAGCGTTCACGGCGAAACGATCCCGCGAGCCTGGCGCCCGTCCCAGATGAATCAGGCCGGGAAGGGCGCCACGCCACGGATGACAGCGCGCGGGGACTACTTGCCCGCGAAGACGTTCATCACGTCCTTGAGCAGCTTGAGCGACTCGGCGTGCGGACGCTGGAAGGCGTTGCGGCCCATGATGGAGCCGAAGCCGCCGCCCTGGTGGATCTGCTTGATGTCCTCCATGAGGGCGCCCGTCTCCTTCGCCTCGCCGCCGGAGAAGATGACGATGCGCTTGCCGTTGAACGCGGAGCGCACCACCTCGCGCACGCGGTCCGCGAGCGTCTTGGTGGGGATGTTCGCCTTCTCGAAGGCCTTCTTCGCCTCCGCCTGCTCCAGGAAGTCCGAGGGCGGCTTCACCTTGATGATGTGCGCGCCCATCTGCGCGCTGATCTGCGCCGCGTACGCCACCACGTCGATGGCCGTCTCGCCCTCCTTGGACAGCGCGCCGCGCGGGTAGGCCCAGAGCACCGTGGGCAGGCCGTAGGACTTGGCCTCCGCGATGATGTCGCGCAGGTCTTCATACTGCTCGTTGCGGGCCGCGGAGCCCGGGTAGATGGTGTAGCCCACCGCCGCGCAGCCCAGGCGCACCGCGTCCTTCACGGACGACGTGACCGCGGACATGGGCGCGGCCGTCTTGGCCAGCGAGTCGGAGTTGTTCACCTTCAGGATGAGTGGAATCTCACCGGCCAGCTTGCCCGCGACGGCCTCCAGGAAGCCCAGCGGCGCCGCGTATGCGTTGCAGCCGGACTCGATGGCCAGCTGCGCGTGGTAGTCCGGATCATACCCCGCGGGGTTGGGACCGAAGGAGCGCGCGGGGCCGTGCTCGAAGCCCTGATCCACCGGCAGGATGACCAGCTTGCCCGTGCCGGCGAGCGTGCCGTGGTTCAGGAGGCGCGCCAGGTTCGTCAGCGTGCCGGGGTTGTCGGAGGGATACCAGGAGAGGATCTGCTTGACGCGGTCGGTGTAGGCCATGGGGTTTTCCTTGAAGGAAGGCGTCGAAACCGGCGCGGGATTCTGCGTTCCCTGCCCGCGCCCACAAAGCATTGTCTGAACAGAATGTCCGCGACTGTCACGCCCTCTACGCGCCTTGCCGCGCGAGCCGACTGGAGGGAAGCCGACATCCGGCCCCCCGGGAAGGTGCACAGAAATGCTGCGCCGTCGCGGGCTTCCGGATATGCCCGGCCGCACACGAGGCGGACCACAGCATGGGCAGAGAAGTCGGCAAGGTCGTCGCAGTGGCAATGATGCTCACCGGTGGCGTGGCGGGCGCGCAGATCTCGCCCACGACGGCTCCCTCGAATGCCCCTGGAACGGGGGCGCCGGGGACCGCGTCTCCCTCGCCCGGCAGCCTGTCCCCGGGCACCGTGCCCACGCCCTCGCCC
>NZ_RAWC01000232.1:0-14286 GCF_003611685.1 Corallococcus sp. CA049B
GTCGAAGCCCTCCCCCTGCGCGGAGGCCCCGCGCTGCGCTGGGGCGTGCTCGCTCCAGGGCGGATCGCCGGAGGCTTCGTCTGGGCCCTGCACCGGCACACCGGCCAGCGCGTCCACGCGGTGGCCTCGCGTGACCCCGAGCGCGCCCGGCGCTTCGCCGCGCGGTACGGCGTCCCGCGCGTCCACGAGTCCTACGAGCAGCTCGTCGCCGACCCCGACGTCGACATCGTCTACGTCGCGTCCCCCCACAGCGAACACAAGCGACAGGCCCTGCTCGCCATCGCCGCCGGCAAGCACGTCCTCGTGGAGAAGCCGCTAGCGCTCGACGCTGGCGAGGCCCGCGACATCGCCCGGGCCGCTCGCGCCGCGGGCGTCTTCGCCATGGAGGCCCTGTGGTCGCGCTTCCTCCCGCAAACCCTGCTCATCGAACGGCTGCTGCGGGACGGCGTGCTCGGCGACATCCGTCTGGTCATGGCGGACTTCGGAGGCTGCTTCGACTTCGACCCCGAAGGCCGCGTCTTCAACCCCGCGCTCGGCGGTGGCGCGCTCCTCGACATCGGCATCTATCCCATCTGGCTCGCGCACCTCGTGCTCGGCCCGCCGCCGCACGTGCACGCCACGGGCACCCTCACCCAGACCGGCGTGGACGGGCAGGCGGCCCTCGTCCTCACCTACCCCACGGGCGCGCAGGCGCTGCTGCACACCACCCTCTTCGCGGAGACACAGCAGGAGGCCGTCATCGCGGGGACGCACGCGCGCCTCCAGATAGACTCGCGCTTCTTCACCCCCAGCGGCTTCACGTTGAAGGCCGCCAGGTCGGACCAGCGGCTGCGCTGGACCGACCCGTCCGGCATCCACGGCAGCGAGGGCCTCGCCTGGCAGGCGGCGGCCGTCGCACAGCACATCGCCGAAGGACGCACCGAGTCACCCCTGCATCCGCTGCAACACAGCATCGCGTTGCTCGAAACCATCGACGCGGCGCGAAAACAATTGGGCGTCATGAATGACGGGCTGCGACAGGAATAACCGGAAAGTCCACAAAACCGGCATTCCTGTGACCTGAACCGTCACAGCCTCCCCACGGCAATCATTGCCATCCGGGTGGCTGTCCCGGTTGGGCCCCGTGGTCTGTCCATTGCAGACATCTGGCCTCCGCTGTCCACCCCAAGGAGGCATGGATGTCAATGATGCGAGCAGGGATGTTCGTGGGCCGGCTGCTGACGGCCACGCTGGTGGGAGTCTTCGCGGGCTGTCAGGGGGAACCCTCGCAGGAGGAGGCCAAGGCCGCCTCCGCGTCGCAGGAGGTCATGGCGGCCCCGAGCAACTGTGTGCAGCGCTTCGAGGGCATCACGCACTGTGGCACGGGCAGCGCGGCGCTGAAGTCCACCGACGAGGGCCTGGTGGTCACCGGCTTGAACAGCCTGGAAAAGGACGGCGTCGTCGGCCTCATGGGCCGCGCCGAGAGCTGGCGGCAGAAGTCCATCGTGGACTTCGGCGCGAGCGATGAGGGCATCCGGTTCTACGGCCGCAACGAGGACCAGGTCATCAGCACGCTGTCGCTGGCCCCGGACCCGAGCAACCCCGATGGCGGCATGCGGATGCTGCCCACGTTCACCGGAAGCCCGGGCGGCTCCTCCTACGCCATCAACGTGCGCAACCAGGGCGAGATGGTGGCCATGATGCTCCCGCACCGCTGGTGGGAGTGGTCCTCCGTGCAGATCTGGGCGTACATGGACCGCATGCGCCACCCGGACCTGTACTTCGGCGTGGAGGGCTTCGGCGTGACCACGGGCGCGGGCCGCGTGGGCGCCTGCATCTGGCGCGTGCGCTTCCAGGAAGGCGCGTTCACGGTGACCCTGGAGGATGGCCGCCAGGTGACGGGCGATGAAATCGAGTTCGTGGAGCAGCTCGATGACGGCGCCTATCCCTACAGCGCCTTCACGCACATCGGGATGACGGGCGCGGTGGACAAGCTCACCCTCGTGGAAGAGACGGTGGTCCAGAGCAGCAAGTGACGCTCCGGGCCCGTGCGCGGCGTGGACACGGGCCCGCCGTTATGGTTCACGGGCGCGTGCCGGGACCCTCCATCCCCCGGCACACGCTCGGAGAACGACCATGGGATTCCTGCGGCCCCACGCTGAACGGCTCTACGCACTGCTCCGCATCGCCGCGGGGCTGATGTTCATGCTGCATGGCATGCAGAAGGTCTTCGGCATGTTCGGAGGGATGCCCGCCGGAGCGCCCCCGTTCATCGTCTATGGCGCGGGGGGCATCGAGTTCCTGGGCGGCCTGCTCGTGGCCATCGGGCTGTTCGCCGGGCCCGCGGCGTTCATCTCCAGCGGCACCATGGCGGTCGCCTTCTTCATGGGGCACGTCATCCCCAACGGGGGCAACCTCAACCCCCTGCTGAACCAGGGCGAGCTCGCGGCGCTCTACTGCTTCGTCTTCTTCTACATCGCGGCTCACGGCTCCGGCATCTGGAGCGTGGACGCCGCACGCCGGGGCCATTCCCGCGCGTAGCCGCCCACGGGCTGGCCGGCTGCTCGCCCGCCAGGGCCGGCGTCGAGGGGTCAACCTTCTTCCCACGCGCCCCGCCCGGCACCGGGGCCGTGTGCTAACGAACCTGCTCGATGAGCACCTCGAACGACTCGCGCGCGACGGCTCCCAGCGGAAGCGGGGCGCCGGACACGCCTCACCGCGAGGGACGGGAGGAGCCCTTCATCCAGCACGGCGGTGAGATGGGCGCCCTGATGCGGGCCCATGACTGGTCCAGCAACTCGCTCGGCCCGCTCGAGCACTGGCCCCAGTCCCTGAGGACGTCCGTCAGCACGATGCTGCGCTCGCCCTACCCCATCATCCTCTTCTGGGGTCCCGAGCTGCGCATGCTCTACAACGACCCGTTCCGGCCCATCCTGGGGGCGAAGCATCCCCAGACGCTGGGCGCGCGGGGAAACGAGGCGCTCATCGAGGAGTGGGCGCAGCTGGGGCCGCTGATCAAGCGCGCCCAGGACACGGGCGAGCCCATCTACATCGAAGACGGGAACGTCAACTTCGCGCGCCGCCCCGGTGGCCTGCGGGAGGAGTCCTACTTCACCTGGTCCTACAACCCGACCATCGGCGAGTCGGGGGAGATCGCCGGCCTCTTCGCCATCGCGAGTGAGACGACCCGGCAGGTGGTGGGTGACCGCCGGCTGGGAGTCCTCCGGGAGCTGTCCATCCGGATGGCCCTGGACAAGAAGATCGAGGACATCTTCCGTTCGCTGGAGGAGGTGCTGTCGCAGGCGGCGTACGACGTGCCCTTCGCGCTGCTCTACGTCGTCAAGGCGGAGCAGGCACGCCTGGTCAGCTGCGCGGGCCTGGAGCGTGGGGGGAGCGCCGCGCCCGCCGCGCTGGCGCTGGACGACACGTCCTCCTGGCCGCTCGCGAGCGTCACGGGGTCGGGACAGGAGATGTTGCTCGAGGAGCTCCACCAGCGCTTCGGGCCCCTTCCCGGCGGCCCCTGGCCCGAGCCCACGACACGGGCGCTCGTCCTCCCGGTGTCCATGGGCGTGGAGACGGAGACCACGGCGGTGCTCGTGGCGGGCCTGAGCCCCCTGCGCGCGCTGGATGGCGAGTACCGCGGCTTCCTGCAGCTCCTGGCGCGGCAGCTCAGCGCCAGCATCGCCAGCGCTCGCGCCTACGAGCAGGAGAAGCAGCGGGCGGAGGAGCTGGCCCGGCTGGACGCGGCCAAGACGGCGTTCTTCAGCAATGTCAGCCACGAGTTCCGGACCCCGCTCACGCTCATCCTCGGCCCCATCGAGGACGCGCTGGCGGGGACGCCGAGGTCGTTGGAGGGAGAGCCGCTGGAGCTGGTGCGCCGCAATGCCTTGCGGCTCTACAAGATGGTCAACACCCTGCTCGACTTCTCCCGGATGGAGGCGGGACGGGCCCAGGCCCGCTACGTGCCCGTGGACCTGTCTGTCTTCACCACGAACCTCGCGAGCGCCTTCCAGTCCGCGGTGGAGAGCGCGGGCCTGCGGCTGGTGGTGGACTGTCCTCCCCTGCCCGAGCCCCTCTACGTCGACCCGGAGATGTGGGAGAAGGTTGTCCTCAACCTGCTCTCCAACGCGGTGAAGTACACCTACCGCGGGGAGATCCGCGTGAGCCTCCAGTGGGAGGACGCGCAGGCCGTCCTTCGCGTGGAGGACACGGGGGTGGGCATCCCCGAGGAGGAGCTCCCGCGAGTCTTCGAGCGCTTCTACCGCGTCCGCGTCACCCAGGGCCGCAGCCACGAGGGGACGGGCATCGGACTCGCGCTGGTGCAGGAGCTGGTGAAGCTGCATGGGGGCAGCGTCGCGGTGGCGAGCCAGCTGGGAAGGGGCACCACCTTCACCCTGCGGCTGCCGCGGGGGACGGACCACCTGCCCCCGGAGCGCGTCGAACGCACCTTCCGGCCAGGGCCGGTCCCCTCGGGCGCCATCCCCTTCGTGGAGGAGGCGCGCCGCTGGTCCACGGAGGTCAGCGCCACGGACATCGCGGCGCCGCCCGCGGCCGCGTCGCTCGCTCCCGAGGTCTCCGCGGAGCTCGCGCGCTCCCGCATCCTCCTGGTGGACGACAACGCCGACCTGCGCGCCTACGTCACGGGGCTGCTCAAGCACGTCTTCCCGCACGTGGAGGCCGCCAGGAACGGGCAGGAGGCGCTGGAGCAGGCGCGCGTCCGGCCGCCGGACCTCATCCTCTCCGACGTGATGATGCCGGTGCTGGATGGCTTTGGACTGGTGCGGGAGCTGCGTGCCGACGAACGCACGCGCGCCATCCCCATCATCCTGCTGTCCGCGCGGGCGGGCGATGAGGCCACGGTGGAGGGCCTGCGAAGCGGCGCGGATGACTACCTGGTGAAGCCCTTCTCCGCGCGCGAGCTGCTGGTGCGGGTGCGCACCCAGCTGGACATGGCCCGCGTGCGCCGGGAGGTGGTCCGCAACGAGGTGGAGAAGGATTCGCTGCGCGAGTCCGTGCGGACGCGGGACGACTTCCTGCGGCTCGCCAGCCACGAGCTGCGCACGCCCGTGAGCGCCCTGTCGCTCAGCCTCCAGTCCCTGGTGCGAGGCCTGGACGCCGGGGCCCCGGACGCGAAACCGGAAGCCGCGCGGCTCAAGGCGCGGACGACCGAGAAGCACCTCCAGCGCCTGGCGCGCCTGGTGGAGCAGCTGGTGGACGTGTCGGAGTTCGTCACCGGACCGCTGGACCTCTCACGGCGGGAGGTGGACCTGGCGGAGCTCGCGGCCACGGTCGTGGCCCGGTCGCGGGAGAAGGCCCTGCGCGCGGACTGCGTCCTCACCCTGGAGGCGCCCCTGCCGGTGGTGGGGCACTACGACAGCGCGAGGCTGGAGCAGCTGCTCGACAGCCTGGTGGACAACGCCCTCAAGTTCGGGACGGGCAAGCCCGTGGAGGTCACCGTGACGCGCGCGGAGGGCCGGGTGAGCCTGGCGGTGAGGGACCATGGCGCCGGCATCGGGCCGGAGGACCAGGAGCGCGTCTTCGGGCGCTTCGAGCGCGCCGTCCCCGCCAATCACCACGGCGGCTTCGGGCTGGGGCTGTGGATGGCCCGTCACATCGCGGAGGCCCACGGGGGGAGCATCCACCTGGAGCCCACGCAGGATGGAGGCGCCACCTTCACCGCGGTGCTGCCGTGGGAGGTAGCCCCGGGAGGGTGACCCCGCCGTCGCTGGAGCGCGGCTCCTCCAGCTGTGCTAATCCGCGCTGCAGCAGGGTGACGTCCCCACCCCCCAGCCCGGAAGACATCCATGGCAGGCAGCAGCCTGATTGCGCTCATCGACGACATCGCCACCATCCTGGATGACGTCTCCATCCTGACGAAGGTGGCGGCGAAGAAGACGGCGGGGGTGCTGGGAGACGACCTGGCGCTCAACGCGCAGCAGGTGACGGGCGTGAACGCGGACCGCGAGCTGCCCGTGGTGTGGGCGGTGGCGAAGGGCTCGCTCGTCAACAAGGCCATCCTGGTGCCGGCCGCGCTGGCCATCAGCGCGCTGGCGCCCTGGCTGGTGACCCCGCTCCTGATGGTGGGCGGCGCGTTCCTCTGCTTCGAGGGCGCGGAGAAGCTGGCGCACAAGTTCCTGCACGGCAAGGAAGAGGACGAGGCGCACCACGCCGAGCTGCGCAAGACGCTGGAGGACCCGAGCGTCGACCGGGTGGCCCTGGAGAAGGACAAGATCAAGGGCGCGGTGCGCACGGACTTCATCCTCTCCGCGGAGATCATCGCCATCACGCTGGGCACGGTGGCGACGGTGGACTTCGCCACCCGCGTCTCGGTCATGGTGGGCATTGCCCTCATCATGACGGTGGGCGTGTACGGGCTGGTGGCGGGCATCGTGAAGCTGGACGACGCGGGCCTGTACCTCAGCCGCAAGGGCAGTGGCTTCGCGCAGGGCCTGGGCAGGGGCATCCTCCGCGCGGCGCCGTGGCTGATGAAGTTCCTCTCCGTGGCGGGCACGGCGGCCATGTTCCTGGTGGGCGGCGGCATCCTCGTGCACGGCGTCTCCGGCCTGCACCACGCGGAGGAGTCCCTCACCGCGTGGGCCGGGCGCGTCCCGGGCGTGGGCAGCGTCCTGGGCGGTCTCACCCCCATGCTGCTCAACGCCGCGGTGGGCCTGGGCGCCGGCGCCCTGCTGGTGGTGCTCTTCACCCTGGGCCAGAAGCTGTTCAAGGGCCGCGGCGCCAAGAAGTAGCGGCAAGCCATCGCAGCGGAGCGGCTTCGGCGGCAGGCAATTGAACCTGGGGGCCTGTTGATAGCCGCTCAACATCGCCCGGCGCGTTCCAGCGAGTTCACTTGAGGCCTTTCCTGGATTCCGTGAAAGAGGCGGAATGCAAAGGAGCGTCTCAATGAATGTGCGTCACCTGGTGGCAGGAGCATTCCTGGTCGCCGCTGTTGCCTGTGGAGAGAAGCCGGAGGACGGACCCGAACTCCAGACACAGAGCGCCGCGGTGGTCGCCGGCTCGCGGCTCGTCAGCGTGCAGTCCGGCCGATGCCTCGATGTGGCGCAGAACAGTCAGACGCCGGGGCAGGAGCTCCACATCTATGACTGCCACAGCCAGGACAACCAGCGGTTCCTCTTCACGCCGGAAGGCGAGCTGCGCGCGTTCGGTGGCTCGTGGTGCGTCCAGCCGGAGACCGCCAGCTCCGGGGCCCGGGCCGTCATCGCCGCCTGCAATGGGACGGCGAACCAGCGGTGGGTCCGCAACACCGCCGGCGCGGTGATCCACACGGCGACCTCGCTGTGCCTCGACGTGTCCGGTCAGGCCACCGCCAACAGCTCGAAGGTCATCGTCTGGACCTGCAACGCCCAGACGAACCAGCAGTGGTCGTTCCCGGCCGATACCCAGGCGCCCACCGTGCCCACCGGGCTCGCGCTGTCCAACGTGACGTGCAACTCCGCCACGCTGTCCTGGTCGCCGTCCACGGACAACCAGGGCGTGGCCTTCTACGACGTCTACCATGACGGCCAGCTGATGAAGTCCGTCTCCGGCGCCACGGTGTCCACCGGGCTGACCGTGGTCCCCGGCGTGACCTGGGGCCTGTATGTGAATGCGCGGGACGCGGTGGGCAATGTCTCCCAGGGCAGCGCCACGCTCTCCATCACCCCACCGCAATGCCAGGCGGACACCCAGGCCCCCAGCATCCCGACGGGCGTCACCGCCACCGCGTCCGGCACCAGCGTGACGTTGAACTGGACCGCGTCCACCGACAACGTGGGCGTGAGCGCGTATGACGTATTCCGGGGCGGCGTGAAGATTGGCACGGTGGCCGGCTCTCCGCCCGGGACGACCTTCGTCGACAGCGGCCTGTCCGCGAACACGGCCTACACCTACGCCGTGCTCGCCCGCGACGCCCAGGCCAATGCGTCCGCCCAGAGCGCGTCCGTGACGGTCACCACCGGCCAGGCCTGCGCGAACGCCGTCTGCTCCGTCATCCAGGTCGCCACCGACACGGACATCCCGTGGGGCCTGGTGAACCTGCCGGACGGGACGGTGCTCTACGGCCGCCGCGACGCGCAGAACATCATCCGCCTGGACCCGGCGACGGGCCAGAAGACGTCCGTGGGCACCGTCCCCAACGTGCAGAGCACCGACGGCGAGGGCGGCCTGATGGGGCTGGCGCTCTCCCCCACCTTCGCCACCGACCGCTGGCTGTACGTGATGCACACCTCCCCCACCGACAACCGCATCGTGCGGCTGCGGTATGAGAACGGCGCCCTCGACACCGCGTCGCTCCAGGTGCTGCTCCAGGGCATCGGCCGCAACAAGTTCCACAACGGCGGGCGCCTCCGCTTCGGCCCGGACGGGAAGCTCTACGCGTCCACGGGGGATGCCCAGAACGGCACCTACGCGCAGGACATCAACAACCTGGCCGGCAAGGTGCTGCGCCTCAACGCGGATGGCACCGTCCCGTCCGACAACCCCTTCGGCAACTACGTGTGGAGCTACGGCCACCGCAACCCGCAGGGGCTGGCCTTCGACTCCCAGGGCCGCCTGTGGGAGCAGGAGTTCGGCAACTCCGTGATGGACGAGACCAACCTCATCCAGAAGGGCGGCAACTACGGCTGGCCCAACTGCGAGGGCACGGTGTCCCAGGGCGGTTCGGGCTGCGCGACGGCCGGCTACATCGCGCCGAAGCAGACCTACTCCACGGCGGACGGCTCCTGCTCCGGCATCGCGGTGGTGCGCGACGTCCTCTACGTGGCCTGCGCCCGCGGCACGCGCCTCTACCGCGAGGTCATCAGCGGCTCCAACCTGACCAACGTGCAGCAGTTCTTCGTCGGCACCTACGGCCGGCTGCGCACCGTGGAGCCGACCCTGGACGGCAACCTCTGGATGACCACCACCAACCAGGGCGACAAGGACAGCATCCCCAACAACAGCAACGAGCGGATCTTCCGCGTCGTGCTGGGCCCGTAGCGAGCGTCCCGGACACCGCCGCGCCGTGACGAGGGACGCACCTCGTCACGGCGCTCAGTACAGCTCGGGGATGAAGTTCCGCCCCTTGAGCGGGGCGTCGTCGTCGTACTTGCCATGCGTGGAGCGGGGCGGCAGCTTCACCTTGGCGCGCTTCACCTTCTCGTAGGGAATCTTCTCCAGCAGGAAGCGGATGCAGTTGAGCCGCGCCTTCTTCTTGTTGTCGGACCGCAGGATGTGCCAGGGCGCGAAGGGCGTGTCCGTCGCGGCCAGCATCTCGTCCCTCGCCTTGGAGTAGTCGTACCAGCGCTTCCAGGACTTGATGTCCATGGGGCTCAGCTTCCACTGCCGCAAGGGGTCGTCGATCCGCGCCGCGAACCGCCGCGCCTGCTCCTCCTTGCCGACTTCCAGCCAGATCTTCAGCAGGAGGATTCCGCTGTCGACCATGTACTGCTCGAAGACGGGGCAGCCCATCAGGAAGCGCTCGTGCTCCTCGGGCGTGCAGAAGCCCATCACGGGCTCGACGCCGGCCCGGTTGTACCAACTGCGGTCGAAGATCACGATCTCCCCCGCCGCGGGGAAATGCGGCACGTACCGCTGAAGGTACATCTGGGACTTCTCCCGGCTCGAAGGCGCCGGGAGGGCCACCACGCGGAACACCCGGGGACTCACCCGCTCGGTGATGGCGCGAATCGTGCCGCCCTTCCCCGCCGCATCCCTGCCTTCGAACACCACGATGACCCGCATCTGCGCGTGCTTGACCCACTCCTGAAGCTGGCAGAGCTGGGACTGGAGCTTGCGCAGCTCCTTCTCATACGCCTTGCGCTTCAGGGGCTCCTCGTGGATGTCCTGTGCCATGGCCATAGGGTTGTGCGGCCCTCCGGTACGCGCAATGCGCGCCATTGGGCAGGGCTCCCTCGGGTACGGCGGATGACAGCCATTCCGTCCCGGGGCCGTGTCTGGCATGGGCCAGCGGACATCGGGGATTGCCCCCTGGGGCATCCGGGCAGCTCGTACTTCCGCGCGCAGTCCCCCGTGCCGAATCTCCCCGCCCATCAAGGTGTCGCGGATGCGGGGGACGGCCAGCGCCATGCAAGGGATGAAGCCGGGGTTCGCATCCTTCGTCGGCGCCGTGCCGCTGCTCGGCGTCCTCGCCGCGCTCTCCGGGTGCGCGGTCGGTCCCGACTTCAAGAAGCCCGAGGCCGCGGTCGCCAGGGAGTGGCGCACCCAGGGCGACCCGCGCCTGTCGACGCAGGCCGCGGTCGACGCCCAATGGTGGAAGTCGTTTGGCGACCCCTCGCTGGACCGGCTCGTCGAGCTCGCCGCGAGGCAGAACCTGCCGCTACAGATTTCGGGGCTGAGGATCGTCGAGGCTCGCGCCCAGCTGGCCATCCTCACCGGCCGGCAGTATCCGCAGTTCCAGGCCCTCAACGCCAGCGGTGCAGCGGTGGGGCGCAGTGAGAACTCAGCCGCGGCCAATCCCATCAACCTGCAGAGCCTGGGCTCCATCGACCGCCACTTCCTGGAGTACCAGCTGGGCTTCGACGCGCTGTGGGAGGTGGACTTCTGGGGCAAGTACCGGCGGGGCGTGGAGTCGGGGACCGCGAGCCTGCTCGGGTCGGTGGCGGACTACCAGTCCTCGCTCGTCTCGCTCACCGCGGAGGTCGCGCGAACCTATGTCCTGGTCCGCACGTACGAGGTGCTCATCGAGCAGGCGCGGGAGAACGTGCGCATCCAGGAGGAGGGCTACCGGATCGCCGAGTCGCGCTTCACCAACGGCGCCACCTCGGAGCTGGACATGACGCAGGCCGCGACCCTGCTGGAGAGCACCCGGGCCACCATCCCCCAGCTGGAGGCCGGGCTGGAGCAGGCCCGCAACGCCATGAGCACGCTCCTGGGCCAGCCCACGGGCGAGGTGGAAGCGCTGCTGGCGGGCCCCAAGCAGATTCCGGTGGCGCCCGCGACGGTGGCCGTCGGCATGCCGGCTGAAATCCTGCGGCGGCGTCCGGATGTCCGCAGCGCGGAGCTGTCCGCCGCCGCGCAGTGCGCCCGGATTGGCATCGCGGAGGCGGAGCTCTATCCGAGCTTCTCCCTCTTCGGCTCGATCGGGCTCCAGGCGAGCACCAGCGCCGCGGCCTCCGGCAACCTCTTCTCCCTGGGCAGCCTCTTCTATTCCGTGGGCCCCCGCATCGTCTTCCCCTTCCTGAACTACGGCCGGCTGAAGAACGGGGTGCGGGTCGAGGACGCGCGGTTCCAGCAATTGCTCGTCAACTACCGCAACACGGTGCTCAAGGCGGCCCAGGAGGTGGCGGACGCCCTGACGGGCTTCATCCACGCCCAGCAGGCCATGACCTTCCAGCAGGCCGCGGTGAAGTCCGCGCAGCGGTCGGTGGAGCTCGCGGTGGTGCAGTACCGCGAAGGCGCCGTGGACTACCAGCGCGTGCTGGACGCGCAACGCTCCCTGCTGGAACAGCAGAACAACCTGACCCAGACGAGCTCCAACATCGCCACGAACCTGGTCGCCCTCTACAAGGCATTGGGCGGAGGCTGGGAGGTCCGCCGCGACCAGCCCATCGTGCCGGAGCCGATGCAGTCCGAGATGGAGCAGCGGACCCACTGGGGCGACATGCTGTCCAAGCCGCGGACGCAAGAAACCAAGACGGTCTCGCAACCCGTCAAGCCATAGAGAGTCCGCCATGCCCTGGAAGCCGAAAGGGAAATTCAAGTGGGTGATTGGGCTGGTCGCCCTCGCGATCGTCGCGTTCATTGGCTTCAAGTATTGGAAGGGGAAGAAGTCCGCGCTGCCTGAGGGAATCGTCTCGGGCAACGGCCGCATCGAGTCGAAGCTGGCGGATGTCTCCGCGAAGGAGCCCCTGCGGGTGCGGGAGGTGCTCGTCAACGAAGGCGACCTCGTCAAGCCAGGGCAGGTGCTGGTGCGCCTGGACACCACCACGCTGGAGTCCAGCCTGGCGGAGGCCAACGCGAACGTCGCGGCCACGCAGGAGAAGCTGGCGGTGGCCGAGGCGGGCATCGTCAAACAGAAGAGTGAGATTGAGCTCGCCACCATCGAGGCCGAGCGCGCCCGGAGGCTGGTGGCGCAAGGCGCCGGCTCGCAGCGGGACGTGGACGTCCGGACGAGCCAGCTGGAGACCACCCGGGCCAGCCTGGCGGAGGCCGAGGCCACGCTGAAGACCTCGCGGGAGGAGATCGCAGTCGCGCGAGCCAACGCGGCGACGATCCAAACGCGCATCAACGACGCGACGCTCAAGTCCCCGGTGACGGGCCGGGTCCTCTACCGCCTCGCCGAGCCCGGCGAGGTGCTGTCTCCCGGCGGACCCGCGCTGACGCTCGTGAACCTGGAGGACGTCTTCATGGAGATCTTCCTGCCCGCGAGCGAGGCCGCCCGCGTGAAGATCGGCTCCGAGGCGCGCCTCACCGTCGACTTCGAGCCCGACCGCTCGATCCCCGGCTACGTGTCCTTCGTGTCGCCGGAAGCGCAGTTCACGCCCAAGCAGGTGGAGACGAAGAGCGAGCGGGAGAAGCTGGTGTTCCGCCTGAAGCTCCAGGTCCCCCGCGAACTGGCCAGCCGCTACGTGGAGCGCATCAAGACAGGCATCCGCGGCGTCGGCTACGTCAAGGTGGACCCTGACGCGGCGTGGCCTTCCCGGCTGCAGAACGTCGTCACGGCGGAATCCGAACCCCACTAGCCCGGCGACAAGGGAGGGCCCCGCCATGGTCTCATCCGTGTCTCCAGGGGCGCCGGCCGGCTCCACCCGCCAGCTCGTGGTCTCCATCCAGGACGTGACCCACCGCTACGGCAAGGCCGTGGCGCTGGACGGCCTCTCGCTCGACGTGCCCAGCGGCATCCGGGTGGGCATCGTGGGGCCTGACGGCGTGGGCAAGTCCACGCTGATGGCCCTGGTCGCGGGCGCGAAGAAGATGCAGCAGGGGCGCGTGACGGTCCTGGACGGGGACATCGCGGACGCGCGGCACCGGCGTGAAGTGGGGCCGCGCATCGCGTACATGCCCCAGGGCCTGGGCAAGAACCTCTACCTGGAGCTCAGCGTCTACGACAACGTGGACTTCATGGCCCGGCTCTTCGGGCTGTCCCCCGAGGAGCGCAAGGTGCGCGTCCCGGAGCTGCTCGCGGCCACCGGCCTGGGCAGGTTCGCGGAGCGCCCCGCCGGCAAGCTCTCCGGCGGCATGAAGCAGAAGGTGGGCCTCTGCGGCGCGCTGGTGCACGACCCGGACCTGCTCATCCTCGACGAGCCCACCACCGGCGTGGATCCGCTCTCCCGGCGGCAGTTCTGGACCCTCATCGACGACATCCGCGCCGGGCGCCCCGGCATGAGCGTCATCATCTCCACGGCGTACATGGACGAGGCGCAGCAGTGGGATTGGATCGTCGCCATGGACGCGGGGCGCGTGCTGGCGACGGGGACGCCCGCGGAGCTGATGGAGCGCACGGGGACCCAGGACCTGGAGAAGTGCTTCATCGCGCTGCTACCTGAAGAGAAGCGCCGGGGCCACAAGGAGATCACCATCCCGCCCCGCGCACCGGGCAAGGCGGAGCTGGCCATCGAGGCCCACGGGCTGACCCGCCGCTTCGGGACCTTCACCGCCGTCGACCACGTCACCCTGTCCATCGAGCGCGGGGAGATCTTCGGCTTCCTGGGCTCCAACGGCTGCGGCAAGTCCACGACCATGAAGATGCTGACCGGCCTGCTGCCTCCGACGGAAGGCACGGCGAAGCTCTTCGGCAGCTCCGTGGACGCGGGCAGCATGGAGGTGCGCAAGAACCTGGGCTACATGACGCAGGCGTTCTCGCTCTACGGCGAGCTGAGCGTTCAGCAGAACCTGGTCCTGCACGCCCGGCTCTACCACCTGCCTCCGGACAAGGCGAAGGCGCGCATCGATGAGCTGGTCGAGCGGTTCGGGCTGGGCGCGCACCTGGAGGCGTTGGCCGGGGACCTGCCCATGGGCCTGCGCCAGCGGCTCTCGCTGGCCGTCGCCGTGCTGCACGGGCCGCAGATCCTCATCCTGGACGAGCCCACGTCGGGAGTGGACCCCGTCGCCCGGGACAGCTTCTGGGAGCTGCTCATCGACCTGTCGCGCAAGCAGGGCGTCACCATCTTCGTGACGACGCACTTCATGAACGAGGGGATGCGCTGCGACCGCATCTCCCTCATGAACGCGGGCAAGGTGCTGGCGGCGGACAGCCCCCAGAAGCTCATCGAGGCCCGGAACGCGGACAGCCTGGAGACCGCCTTCATCGGCTACATGGAAGACGCCATCGCGGAGAAGGCACGCGCCGAGGGCAAGCTGTCTCTTATACAC
>NZ_RAWC01000233.1:0-14236 GCF_003611685.1 Corallococcus sp. CA049B
GACAGGTCGGAGGACGCGGCGGGGTGGCGCCCGGACGCACCGTGGGGCGCGTCACCGCCTGGGGACGGGCCACGGCGGGGCGCTCGGACGGCAGCCGGCCCGGTTCCACGTCTCCCATGTCCACACGGCCTCGGAAGCTGGCCCCGTCCACGATGATGACGCGGGGAGCGCGGATGTCGCCCACCATGCGGCCTTCGCGGGTGAGCTCCACGCTCTCCGTGGCGTTGATGTTGCCCACCACCACGCCGCTGACGATGGCGTTCTTCACCGCCACGTTGGCCTTCACCACGCCGGACGGCTCCACGATGAGGGTGCGGCTGAGGGTGAGCTCACCCTCGACGCGCCCGCGGACCGTGAGGTCCTCGTCACCCGTGAGCCGACCGCTGATGAGGATGGAAGGCCCCACCACGGTGTTGTCGACGGCGTTGCCTGCAAGATCCTTCGCGGTCGCCACGGATCAGCGCTCCTTCATGTCCATGTCGACGTTGCCCTTGAAGGAGGCACCATCGGCGATGAGGATGCGCGGGGCCTTGATGTCGCCCACGACGCGGCAGTCCGTCTTCAGCTCGACCTTGTCGCTGGCGGCGATGTTGCCCGTCACGCGGCCGGCGATCTCCACGTTCTGCGTCTCGATGTCCGCCTCGACGACGCCAGAGCCCTCCACGTAGAGGCTCTCCTTGAGGGAGATCTTCCCCTTCACGGTGCCCTGGATGACCAGGTCCTCGTCTCCGGAAATCTCCCCGTCGATGACGATGCTCGAGCCAATGATCGTATTCGCCATGAGTGTGTCCGCCTTCTCGAAGCTGTGCGCCTGGGGGGCCGTGGGTCGGTCCCCGGTGGATGCTAGATGTCGTCCGGCAACTTCACGTCCATCTCGATGGAGCCGTTGAACACGGCCCCATCCTCGATGACGACCCGCGGGGCCTTGATGTCGCCCGCGACCTTCGCCGAGGCGTTGATGGCCACGCGCGTGGAGGCGTCGATGTTGCCGCTCGCCTCGCCGTTGATGGTCAGTTCCTCGGCGCGGATGTCCGCCTGCACCTTGCCGGTGCCTTCGATGGTGAGGTGGTTCTTCAGGGCGATCTGCCCCTCCACACGCCCCTCGATGACCAGGTCCCCTCCGCCCGTGAGGTTGCCCCTGATGACGATGCCCTTGCCAATGATGCCCGTTTCACCCTGTGCCATGAGGTGATCCTCGCCAGCGCCTGCTCCAGTGGGAGCGGGGCGACCTGATTATGTCAGAGATGCGCGGAGATCCAGCCGGAGATGTCCTGGAACACCGTCGCGCGGTCCCGCTCGTTGAGCGGCTCGTGCCGCATGCCGGGGTACTCCTTGAACTTCTTGTCCGCCGTCCCCGCCGCCTCGAAGAAGGACCGCGCCGCCGCCGGCAGCGCCACCCCGTCCTCCTGGCCGCACAGCACGAACAGCGGCACTTGAATCTTCGGCGCCAGCGCGAGCGTCTGCGCCTGGGCGGCCGTGGACTCCACGAACCAGCGGGGCGTGGCGAAGGGCACGTAGAGCGGGTCCGCGCCGACTGCCTTCTGGATGTCCGGGTCGGTGCTGAGCATGTCCGGGGCCAGGCCCGAGGGGACCTTCATCCACGGCACCAGGGTGCCCACCATGCGCGCGGCGAGCACCTTCGCGGCCGGCGGGGTGATGGCCAGCTTGAGGTAGGGCGCGGAGAGGATGGCGCCGGAGAGGCCCTCCAGCCTCCCGGCCAGGGCGTGCGCGGCCATCAGGCCGCCGTGGCTGTGGGCGAGCAGGAAGATCTTCTCGTTGCCCGCGGCCTTGCGCACGCGCTGCCAGAAGCCGTCCAGGTCGTCGAGGAACTCGGTCCACTTCGCGGCGTAGGCGCGCCGGCCGTCCGCGCGGCCGTGGCCCCGGTAGTCGAAGCCGTGCACGGCGAAGCCGTCCTGCACCAGCGCGTCGATGACGGGCCGGTAGCGGCCGATGTGGTCGCCGTAGCCGTGGACGATGGCCACGTGCGCGCGGGGGGCCGCGTCCGGCAGGTCGAGCGTCCAGAACAGCCGGGTGTTGTCCTTCCCGGTGAAGAAGCCTTCGTCGTGGCGGGCCATGAGCCCGGGACCTTAGCGGCCCGGCGCGGTCGAGGGTAGCGCCTTCAACTTGCGCTCCAGGGTGGTGCGCTGGTCCGCGGGCTCGGCGGCCTCCGGCTCCAGCGTCAGCACCTCCAGCGCGCGCTGCCAGGTCCGGACGGCCTCCGGGGCGCGGCCTGCCTTGAGGTACGCGTCCCCCAGGTGCTCCAGGATGGCGGGGTCGTCCGGGGCCAGCTCCACCGCGCGCTCCAGGACCTCCACGGCCTTCTTCGCGTCGCCGCGCTGGAAGAGCACCCAACCCAGCGAATCCACGTAGGCGCCGTTGTCCGGCCGGAGCGCCAGCGCGCGGCGCACCAGCCGCTCCGCCTCGTCCAGGTCCCGGCCCCGCTGCGCCATCACGTAGCCCATGAAGTTCAGCGCGGCGGAGTGGTCCGGCTTCAGCGCGAGCACCGCCCGCATGCGCGACAGCGCCCCTGGTACATCCCCCTGGCGCTCCAGCAGGGTGGCCAGGGCGAACTGCAGGTCCTGGTTCCTCGGCGCCTTCGCGACGGCGTCCCTCAAGAGCGCGAGCGCCTCCGGAGCCCGGCCCTGGCGCTCCAGCAGGATGGCCAGCGCGTCGTACGCCAGCACCCCGCCCTCCCCCGCCAACGCCTCGCGCAGCAGGCCTTCCGCTCGCGCGGCGTCCCCGCTCCGCTCCAGCGCCCGGGCGTAGCCGATGCGCACCTCCACGTCGTCAGGCGCTTCCGACATGGCCGCGCGGTAGAGCGCCAGCGCGCGCGGGTGGTCTCCCATGAGCGACAGGCAGCGGGCCTGGCGCACGCGGGCGTCGGGGAACACCTCCGAATCCGGAGGCACGCCCGCGAAGTCCGCGGCGGCGACGGAGAAGCGGCGGGTGCGCTCCGCGACGAGGCCGGCGTAGTACGCCAGCCGGGGCTCGTCCGGCGCGTCCTTGCGCGCGGCGTCCAGGACCTCCTTCGCGGCGGCCGGCTCTCCGGAGGCCAGGTAGCTGAAGGCCACGCGCACGGCCAGCTCCGGCGACGCGGAGAGCGACAGCAGCCGGTCGAAGTACGCCCGCGCCCGGGTCGCGGAGCCGCCCTTCAGCGCGGCGCGGCCCGCGGACAGCAGCACCTCCCGGCTGTCCGGATCCGCCTCCAGCGCGCGGGCCAGCGCGTCCTCCGCCTCCTTCGGCCGGCCGGAGTTCTCGTAGAGCCGGGCCAGCGTGGACCACACCTCCACGTCGCCCGGGTCGCGCTCGGAGGCCTTCGCGAGCAGGCGCTCGGCGCGGGTCGCGTCGCCGCGCTCGGCCAGGACGAGCCCCAGCCGCCGGTAGCCAGAGGCCTCTCCCGGCAGCGCGTGGGCCAGCGACTCCACCACCTTCACCGCCTCGTCGGGGGCCTTCGCGTCCAGGTACAGCTGCGACAGGACGAGGTACGCCTCCGGCTCGCGAGGACGCAGGGCCACCGCGCGGCGCAGGTGCTGCTTCGCGCGCGCCGTGCGGCCGGACTCCAGCAACACCCGGCCCAGGAGCACGTGGGCGGCGTAGTGCGTGGGGGCCTTCTCCACGGCCCGGCGCAGCTCGCGCTCGGCGCGCACCAGGTCGCCCAGGCGCGCGTACTCCTCGCCCAGCTGGGTGAGCAGGGTCGGGTTGCCGTCGTCGGTGGCGAGCGCCAGCCGCAGCTCGTCCACCGAGGCCCGGTGGTTGCCCTCCAGGTGCAGCAGCCGCGCCTGGAGGTAGTGCGCGTAGCTGGCGGACGACGCGGACGGCTCGTCGTCGCGGCTGCTCGCGTCCATGGCCTCGCGCATCGCCTCGCGGTCGACGTGCGGGGCCGGGGCCTTCCTCGCGGGCGCGGCCCCCGAACCTCCGGCGGCCAGCGCGAGGCACATCACGGCGGCACGGCTGAGGAGCGGGAGCGGGCGCACGCGGGCTAGTGGACCTCGGGCGGGGGCGCCCCCAGCTTCTCCAGCAGCTTCTCCACCGGATCGCTGTCCTGGCTGACGTCCGCCATGGCGGCCCGGTACTCGATGGAGGTCACCTGCTCCACGTCCGGCATCAGGCGGTTGATGACCGTGCGCGCCGCGTCCGCGTTGCACTCGGGCAGCACCACCGCGAAGACGCCCAGCCCCAGGTGGGCGATGGAGTCCGGGTGGCGCACGCGCTTGCGCATCACCTCCGCCATGTTGGGCGGCATGACGTCCAGCTCGCGGTCCGGACGCAGCACCGCCAGCGTGAGGGCGCGGTGGTAGCGGCGGCTGCGGGCCACCTCCTGCTCCAAGCGCAGCAGCAGGCCGCGGCGGTCGAGTAGGCCCGTCACGGGGTCGCTGCCCGTGCGACGCTGGAGCGAGTTCGTCTTGTCCTGCTGATCCTTGTCGCCCTGGCGCAGCTTGAGCGCGCGCTCGGTGCGGTTGAGCAGCTCCACCGCGTTGAAGGGCTTGGCCATGTAGTCCACCGCGCCCAGGTTGAGCGCGCGGACCTTGTCGGCCACGCCCTGGTGGGCGGACAGCAGGATGACGGGGATGTGCGCCGTGTCCGACGAGGACTTGAGCGCCATGGCCGCGTCCAGGCCGTCCAGCTTGGGCAGGAACACGTCCATCACCACCAGGTCCGGCCGTGAAGCGCGCGCCTTCGCCAGGCCCTCCGCGCCGTCGCGCGCCACCTCCACGCGGTACTTCGAGCGCAGCACCTCCGACAGCACCGCCGCGATTTCGGGCTCGTCCTCCACCACCAGCACGCGCGGCTGCTCGGGCGCGGCGCCAGGCGCGGGCTGCGGCCGGGGGTTGCGCGCGGCCTCCTGCGCCAGGGGCAGCGTGAAGACGAAGGTGCAGCCGCCGTCGGCCGGGCTCTCCGCCCAGATCTCACCGCCGTGCAGCTCCACGAACTCCTTGCAGATGGCCAGCCCCAGCCCCGTGCCCTTGGGCCCGTGGCGGTAGCGGTCGAAGACGAGGTGCAGCTCGTCCGGAGGAATACCCACCCCGTTGTCGCTGACCATCACCCGCACCGCGTCGCCGTCCGGCCGCGACAGGCGCTGCGTGCGCACCACCACCACGCCCGGGGCGCTGGCGTGCTGGATGGCGTTGCTGATGAGGTTCTGCAGCACCTCGTGCAGCTTCACCTCGTCGCCAATCAGCATCAGGCTGTCGGGGCACTCGGAGCGCAGCGACACGGCCTTCTCCGCCGCCAGGATTTCGAGCTCCGCCACGGCGTCGCGGCACAGCTGCGCCACGTCCAGCACGCGGGGCTCGATGGAGAGGCGCGCCGCCTCGCCCTTGCCCTTCTCCAGCAGGGACTCGACCAGGGTGAGGATCTTCCGGCCCTGGCGGATCATCGCCTCCGCGGACTGCTTCTGCTGCGTCTCCAGCGGCCCTTCCAACAGCAGCCGGCCGTGGCCCAGGAGCACCTGGAGCGGCGCGCGCAGGTCGTGGCTGCACACCGCGATGATCTCATCCTTGAGGCGGTTGAGCTCCTTCAGGCGGCGGTTCGCGTCGTTGAGCTCGCGGTAGCGCTCCACGTACGCCAGCTCCAGGTCCTCGCGCTTCTTCTTCACCGCCGTGTGCAGGCGCGCGTTGCGGATGGAGTTGGCGAGCACGCCCGCCACCGCCTCCGCGAACTCCTGCTCGTCGCGCCCGATGGACGCCTCGCCCTTGGACACGCGCAGGAAGAGCGCGCCCAAGAGGTCGTCCTGGCAGATGAGCGGCTGCACCAGGATGGACTTCACGCCTTGCGGCAACAGCGACGTGCGCACCTCCGCCATCAGCGGGTCGCGCTGCGCCTCTTCAATCAGGACGGGCTGCCGCGTCTCCAGCGCGCGGCGCAGCTCCGGGTAGCGCGCCACCTCGATGTCCAGCTGGACGAGGCTGGGGTCCTCCTGCGTCGCGACGACCGTGGCCGTGCGCGCGTGGCTGCCCTCCACCAGCACCACGGAGCAGCGGTCCGTGCCCGTCACCTGGCCGACCTTCTCCACCGCGATGCGGAGGATCTCCTCCAGCTCCAGCGAGCTGGTGGCCGCCTGGGTGATCTCGAGCAGCATCCCCATGCGCATCCGGATGCGCTCCTCGCGCTCCTTGAGCCTCCAGGCGCGCAGGGCGGACTCCAGCCGGGGCACCAGCTCATCCGCGCCGCGCACGAAGTCGTCCACCGCCAGCCGTTTGAAGGCCTCCGCCGAGCGCGCGCGGCCCTGATCCACCAGCACCGGCAGGCGCTGGAGCTTGTCCGTCTTGCGCACCGTCTCCAGCAGCTCCGCGGCCCGCTTGGCCGTCACGGCCAGGAGCACCACCTCCGGCTGGAGCTGATCCACCATCTCCGCCAGCCCGGTCTCCCGTTCCGTGGAGGCGCACTGGTAGCCACTCGCCGTGAGCCGCTCCACCAGCGCGTCACCCGCGGCCTTCGCCGCGAGCACCAGCACCCGCCCCCGCTGCTCAGACGACAACATCTCGATCCTCACGGCGCGCCTCCGCCCCGCCCAGACAGGGAACGACGTCGCGGAAACCCGTTGGGTGCGAAAGAGGTCATGGTCGATTCCGGATCATGCCGTCTAACCCGTCCGCGGGCCAGCGTATGAACGGGGCTCTCCTCAAGCGAGGGGGGTGGGAAAAGGCGCGCGACGTATACCCCGGACCGGTCTTCTTCCTCCGGAATCCCGCACGCACGTGACGGTCCGATGACCGGAAACCGCTCGCCCACCCCTTGTAGCGGTGGAATCCCACGAAAACAGTCAGGCTGTCACTTTCTTCCAACACCACCCTTGTTGGCCGGCCGGAGGCAGGGCGGGCGGGCAGGCGCTGGCAGGGGATTTTCAGGGTTTCTCGCGATCAGGATTCCGGGGGAAGGGCCCTGGGGCGTGGCCCCGCCCGCTCCCCGAGGGAGCGCGGTAGAGTGCGAAACCATGCACTCCGTCCCTTCGCGCCGGTTCACGCCACGGGCCCTCCTGGCCTCGCTGACCCTCTGTGCCTCCGTGTTCGCCGCCTGTGGTGGTGAGAAGCCGCCTCCCACTCCGGACCCGCCGACGGTGACGCTCACCGTGCCGCAGCCGAACACGGCGGCCCCGTCGCTGACGGTGCGGGTCATCGTGTCCGGGTGTGACGCGGTGTCGCGGGTGGACATCTACGACCGGGACACGTTCCTGAAGACCGTGGACTACACCAGCGGGTCCATGGACTTCGAGCTGGCCTATAATGAAATCAAGTACGACCGCGGGCTCGCCGTGGGCCTGTCGCTCAACGCGCGGGCGACGTGCGCGGACGGCCGGACGAACTCGTCCCAGCCCCAGCCGGCCACGTTCCTGCCGGTGACGAAGGTCATCAAGGATCCGGACCCCAACGGCCAGGTGGTGACGGACTTCTTCACCGCCGAGGGCAGCGGCACGAACGCCGCCTTCATCGGGTGCGGCAACACCACGACCGGCACCGGCACGCTCTACCGCGTGGACTCGGCGGGCGTGGTGAGGAACTCCGTGGAGATGCAGATCCCCTGCAGCGCGTCCACGGTCGTCACCGAGCTGAATCCGACCAGCAACAAGCGCTGGGTGTGGACCCCGGGTGTCGGCGCGATCGCCGTGGACTCGAACTTCGTCGTCACGGGCAAGACGGCGCCGTCCTACGCGCTGAAGAACCTGTCCGTCATGAGCAACGGCGACGCGCTCGTGAGTGACGGTCCTTCCGTGTCGCGGCTCCCGCACACTGCGGCGGGCGGCACCTTCCAGTGGACCTACAAGGGATTGTGGGCGCCCGTGGGGCCGGCGAAGCAGCGGGCCGAGAACGTCCTCATCCCCATCGTGCGCGTGCCCCAGGAGTCGACCGGGCTCCTGGTGGAGCTGGTGGTGGTCACGGTCGACGCGACCAAGACGGGGAGCATTCCCGCGGTCAGTGAGCGCACCATCCTGCAGTTCACGGGCGCGGTGGAGCATCCCCCGATCACTGCGTTCAACCTCGACGGCTCGGTCATCTACATCTCCTTCCCCTTCAACAACAACCAGTCGCGCGTGCAGGCGTGCCTGACCTCCATGGATGGCTGCGAGGGCGCGGCGTACAAGTGGGAGTCGCCCTTCTTCCCCGTGGAGATCCAGGGCGTGTTCCACTATGCGTCGGGCTCGCGGCTGGCCATCGTGGGCCTGCAGCGCGTCTGGTTCCTGGACAGCAACAGCGGCCTCGTCGTCAACAAGGGCGGCACCTCCGTGGACGCGTCCGGCCAGCTGCAGATCCTCCAGGTCCAGATGGGCCGCGCCAACACCTCCGAGTTCTACATCCTGGCCGGCCCGGCCCCGGGTTCCTCCGGTCTGCCCACCATGCCCCAGGAGATCGTTGCGGTGGACTCCGCCGAACAGGGCGAGCTGTTCCGCTACGAGGTCTCCAGCAGCCTGTCCTGCTCCGTGGATGACAGCGGACGGCTGTGGATGCGCCTGGGCAACAACCTGGTCCAGGCGCTGACGCTGCCCGAGTACCGCGCCGTCAAGAAGTGACGGCGGGCCTCAGGGCCTGTCGGCGACGAGGAGCGCTTCCACGTTGCCGGCGGGCCCGGGCACGGGCGAGTCCATCACCCCGCGCACGGTGAGCCCGTGCTCGCGCACGAACGCCGTCACGGTGTCGATGGCGTCCTGCCGCGCCTCCGGGTCGCGCACCACGCCGCCCTTGCCCACGCGATCCGGGCCCACCTCGAACTGGGGCTTCACCAGGGCGATGAGCAGGCCGCCCGGGGAGAGGAACGGAAGCACCGACGGCAGCACCTGGGTGAGCGAGATGAAGCTCACGTCGATGACGACCACGCCCACCTTCTCCGGCAGGTCCTCGTCCGTGAGGTAGCGCGCGTTGACCCGCTCGCGGGAGCGCACGCGCGGGTCCACGCGCAGCTTCTCGTGCAGCTGGCCGTAGCCCACGTCGATGGCGTGCACCCGCACCGCGCCGTGCTGGAGCAGGCAGTCGGTGAAGCCGCCCGTGCTGGCGCCGATGTCCGCGCCCACGCGGCCCGTCACGTCCAGGCCAAAGCGGTCCATGGCCGCCTTCAGCTTGAGGCCGCCGCGCGACACGTACGGCAGCACCTCGCCCTTGAGGCGCAGCTCGGCCTCCACGGGGACCAGGGAGCCGGGCTTGTCCACGCGCTGATCCGCCACCACCACCTGGCCGGCGAGGATGAGCGCCTGGGCCTTGGTGCGCGACTCGGCGAGCCCGCGCTCCACCACCAGCACGTCCAGGCGTTCCTTCTTCGGCTTCACCGGCGCTCCTCTCCCAGCAGCACACGGCCCGCGCGCCGCAGGCCCGCCGCGTCCAGTCCCAACTGCGTGCGCTGCACCCGCGCGTCCCCGTGCGGCAGGAAGACGTCTGGCATGCCCAGCAGCGTCACCCGGGGGGACACACCGGAGGCCGCGTACAGCTCCAGCACCGCGCTGCCCAGGCCGCCCCGGACGGTGCCCTCCTCCGCCACCACCACGTGCCCGCCCGCCGCGGCCTCCAGGAGCGCGGCCTCATCCAGGGGCCACGCCCGGCGCACGTCCAGCACGCTCCAGTCGGGCTCGGACCGGACAGCCTCCAGCGCGGACAGGCCCAGCGGGCCCAGCGTCACCAACGTCAGCCGCGAGCCCGCCACGCGCTTCAGCCAGCGGGCGCCCGGCACGGACGCCTCGGACTCCGTTCGCGCCAGCTCCGGCGGGAGGTCCGGCAGCGTGCCACGCGGGAAGCGCAGCACGGAGGGCCCGGGGGCCTGGAGCGCGGTGGTGAGCATGGGCCCCAGGTCCTCTCCCACCACCGGGGCCCACTGCGTGAGTCCCGGCAGTGGCCGGAGGAAGGACACGTCGTAGGCGCCCTGGTGCGTGGCGCCGTCCGCGCCCACGAGCCCCGCCCGGTCCACCGCGAAGACGACGGGCAGCCCCGGCAGGCACACGTCGTGGACGATCTGGTCGTACGCGCGCTGGAGGAAGGTGGAGTAGATGACGCACACCGGCTTCGCGCCCGCCGCGGCAAGCCCCGCGCAGAACGTCACCGCGTGCTGCTCCGCGATGCCCACGTCGTGCACGCGGTCCGGGAAGCGCGCCTTCAAGCCAGTGAGCGCGCTGCCCTCCAGCATCGCGGGCGTCACGGCCACCACGCGCGGGTCGCGCTCCAGCGCGTCACCCAATACCTGGGCGAAGGCCTCGCTGTACGTGGGCCGGCCCCCGCGCGAGCGCACCAGCTTGCCGTCGCGCCACTCGTACGGCCCCATCGCGTGGCCGCGCGTCTGCTCGTCCGCCTCCGCGGGCGGGAAGCCGCGCCCCTTCTTCGTCAGCGCGTGCACCACCACCGGGCGCGATGACGCCTTCGCCTCGCGCAGCGCCCGGGTGAGCGCGCCCAGGTCGTGCCCATCCACCGGGCCCAGGTAGGTGAAGCCCAGCGACTCGAAGAAGGCGCGGGCGTTGCGCGTGCGCAGGAGCGCGGGGATGGCGCCCACGTTCGCGCTGATGGACATCTGGTTGTCGTTGAGCACCACCACGAGCGGCAGCGGGCTGCCCCCCGCGTTGTTGAGCCCCTCGAAGCTCAGGCCGCCGGTGAGCGCGCCGTCGCCCACCACCGCCACCACGTGGCCCGTGTGGCCCAGCTGCCGCCGGCCGGAGAGCAGGCCCAGCGCCGCGGAGATGGCCGTGCACGCATGCCCGGCCGCCAGCGCGTCGTGGTGGCTCTCCCGCGGATCCAGGAACGGCGCGATGCCGTCCGCCTGCCGCAGCGTGTGCATCCGATCGCGCCGGCCGGTGAGCAGCTTGTGCGCGTACGCCTGGTGCCCCACGTCGAAGAGGAGCGCGTCCTGCGGCGTGTGGAAGACGCGGTGCAGGGCCACGATCAATTCGACCGCGCCCAGTGACGCGCCCAGGTGGCCCCCCACGCGTCCGCACGTGGTGATGATGGCCTCACGCAGCGCCTCGCACAGGCCGGGCAGCGCGTCCTCGGGGAGCGCGCGCACATCCGCGGGAGACGCGACACCGGACAGCACGTCCGCCATCAGGACTTCCGCTCCACCGAGTAGCGCGCCAGCGCCGCCAGCGGACCGTCCACGCCCTCCAGCGGGCGCACCGCGGCTTCCGCGCGGGCCACCAGCTCGTCGGCCATGCGGCGGGACTCGTCCAACCCCACCACCGCCGGGAAGGTGAAGCGCCCGGCCTCCGCGTCCGCGCCCACCGGCTTGCCCATGGCCTCCGCGCTGGAGGTCACGTCCAGCACGTCGTCGGCGATCTGGAAGGCCAGGCCCACCGCCTCACCGTACGTCACCGCGCTCATCAGCGCCGCCGCGTCACCGCCAGCCGCCAGGACGCCCATCCGGCACGCCGCGAGGATGAGCGCGCCCGTCTTCATCCGGTGCAGCCGCAGGAGGTAGTCCAGCGTCGCGGTCCGGTCCGCAGCGATGTCCAGCACCTGCCCGCCCACCATCCCGCTCGCGCCCGCCGCGCGCGCCAGCTCCACGCACAGGATGCCGCGCACCGGCTCCGGCCCTCCGGCGAGCACGTGGAAGGCCTCCGTCAACAGGCCGTCTCCGGCCAGCAGCGCCAGCGGTTCGCCGTAGACCTTGTGGCTCGTGGGCAGGCCCCGGCGCAGGTCGTCGTTGTCCAGGCAGGGCAGGTCGTCGTGCACCAGCGAATAGGTGTGCACGTACTCCAGCGAGCACGCCGCATCCAACACCACGGCGCTGTCGGTGCTCGCCTTCGTCACCGCGTCCGCGAAGGCCAGGCACAGCACGGGGCGCAGGCGCTTGCCGCCCGCGAGCAGCGAGTAGCGCATGGCCTCCGCCAGCCGGGGCGGCGTGCCCGCGGGACCCAGGCGGTCCGCGCGTTCGAGCAGGAGCGCCTCCACCCGCGCCTGTTGCGTGCGCATGAAGGGTTCCAGGTTGAAAGCGGCCATCGGCGTCAGGGCTCCTTCGCCACGTCGGCGGGGATGAGTTCGCGGATGCGCTTGACGAGCGCGTCCAGCTCCAGCGGCTTCACGAAGTAGTCGGCCGCGCCGACCTCCATGCCGCGCCGCTTGTCCTCCGGGTCTCCCCGCCCGCTGATGAAGATGATGGGGATGTCCCGGAACTGCTTGTTCTGCTTCACGGCCTGACACAGCTCGAAGCCGTTGATCCAGGACATGTTCACGTCCAGGAGGATGGCGTGCGGCCGGTGCAGCTCCAGCGACGCGACGAGCCGCAGGCCATTGGCCGCGGACATGACCTCGAACCCCTCGGCCCCCAGGGCCTCGGCGAGCAGCTCGCGCGTGTCGCGGTCGTCATCGACAATCGTAATCTTCGGCTTCGACATGCCCGGCCTCCGCCCTTCCCCAGCTGATGCCTAGAACGGGACATCGTCCTCCGGTGGCGGACGCGCCTGCGCGGTCGTCCGGGGGGCAGCCTGGGGAGCGGGCCGAGCCGCCACCGCCAGCGGCGCCACGACGTCCTGGCCGTCCTCGTCCACCAGCAGCTGTTCGATTCGCTGCTCGGCCTCCGTGAGCAGCTTCTCGCCCCGGCGCACGAGGCGGATGCCCTCCTCGAACGCCTTGAGCGACTCTTCCAACGACAGGTCGCCGCCTTCCAGCCGCGCCACCGTCTCTTCCAGGCGCGACACCACGTCTCCGTACTGCTCCGGAGCGGGCTCCACCTTGGGGTTCTTGTCCGACTTCGCCACGGCCATCCACCTCCCCGAGCGGGGCGCGGAATGTAGAGGGTGGCCCGCTAGCAGTCCACCGGGCCTTTCAGGCTGGTAACGGTCGCTTCGATTTCTTCACACCCGCCCAGGGTTTTCGCCCCGTGGGCCGCCAGCTTGATGCCCAGCACGTCCCCCACCACCACGTCCGCCATGGAGCGCACCACGACGCCGTCCCGCTGGCGGAACGTCACCGCGTAGCCGCGGGACATCACCTTCAAGGGGCTCAGGGCGTCCAGGCGGCCCCCCAGCCGTCCGAAGTGCGTCTGCGCGGACGCCAGCATGCCCCGCTGCAGCTCCAGGAGCCGCGAGCGCGCCTGGGCCACCTTCGCCCGCTCGGCCGCCACCCGCGCCGTGGGGGATTGCCGCTCCAGCCCCAGCCGCGCTTCCGCCAGCGCGCCCCGCCGCCGGGTGACGCCCGCGCGCGCCGCCTCCGACAGGCGCATGGCCAGCTTGAGCAGGTGCGCCCGCTGCTCCGACAGCCGCGTCTGGGGCCGCGCCCGCTGCAGCCGCTCCTGCAAGGCGCGCAGCGTCTCCCGGTGCTCGCGCGTGCGGGGGCGCAGCACGCGCATCATCGCCTCCACCTGTTCGGACAGGTGCAGGCGCTGGTGGTTCACCTCGCGGCGAGGGTCCGGCAGCCGCGCGCGAAGCTGGCCCTGGCGCTGGCGCAGCTCCAGCACCCGGCGCTCCATGGCCCGGCGCAGCCGGCCGGACTGCGTGGCCAGCGTCAGCTCCAGGTCGGCCAGCACCGGCGCCAGCCGCTCCGCCGCCGCGCTGGGCGTGGGCGCGCGCAGGTCCGCGACGAAGTCGGAGATGGTGAAGTCGATTTCGTGGCCGATGGCGGACACCACCGGCACCGGCGAGGCGAAGATGGCGCGCGCCACCCGCTCCTCGTTGAACGTCCAGAGGTCCTCCACGGAGCCTCCGCCGCGCGTCACGACGATGACGTCCACGTCGGTGCGCGAAAGCCGCTCGATGGCCCGCGCGACGTCCTCCGCGGAGCCTTCCCCCTGCACGCGCGCGTCCGCCAGCAGCACGCCCAGCCGGGGGTTGCGCGAGTGCAGCACGCGCAGGAAGTCCTGGAGCGCCGCGCCGGTGCGGCTGGTGACGACGCCGATGCGCCGGGGCAGGAACGGCACGGGACGGGGCGGCCGCACGCGCCGGTCGCCGATGAGCCCCTCCGCCGCGAGCCGCTGCTTGAGCTGCTCGAACGCGAGCGCCAGCGCGCCCTCGCCCACCGGCTCCAGGCGGGACACGATGAGGCTGTAGCGGCCCTGCGGCTCGTACAGGTCCACGCTGCCCTCGGCCACCACCTCCATGCCGTCGCGCAGCGCGAAGCGGATCCGCGACGCCATGGACGCCCACACCTTCGCGTCGATGGAGGCGTCCGAGTCCTTCAGCGTGAAGTACCAGTGGCCGCGCGCGTTGGCGCCGCGGAAGCTGGACACCTCGCCGCGCACCATCACGCGCGGGAAGCGCGACTCCACCGTCTGCTTGATCTGCCGGGTGAGCTCGCCCACCGACAACACCGTGCGCTCCGGGCGCGGCGGCGGGGTG
>NZ_RAWC01000234.1:0-14028 GCF_003611685.1 Corallococcus sp. CA049B
TATGCGATCGTCGGCAGCGTCAGATGTGTATAAGATACAGGGTCCATGCGCCCGGGCCCCCGCGCGCATGGACCTGTTCGTGCGGCTGAGCCCGGACGGTCCCTCCACGCGAGTGGACGTGGAGCGCTTCACGCTGGGACGCGGCCCCCAGTGCAGCCTCGTCGTGAAGTCCGGCAGGGTCTCCCGCGAACACGCCGCCGTCACGCGCGATGGCGCTGACTACTTCATCGAGGACCTGGGCTCCTCCAACGGGACCTGGATCAACCACCAGCGCATCAAGCGCCAGAAGATCGCGGACGGGGACACCTTCAACCTGGGGACCGAAGCCGTGTACTTCTCCCTCCAGCCGTCCGAGGACTGACGCGCTCAGGCCTTCCGCGGGGGATCGCGGATGCCCAGGGCGGAGGTGACTCCGCCCAGCACCAGCAGCACGGCGGAGACGAGCATCGCCCGGTGGAAGCCCGCGACGTCCAGTCGCGGGCCCACGATGAGCCCCGCGAACGCGATGGCGACGAGCCCTGCGACCCGGGCGATGGCGTTGTTGATGGCCGAGCCGATGCCCGCCTGCGCCTTCTGGACGGAGCCGAGCACCGCCGCCGTCAACGGCGCCACCGTCGCCGTCAGCCCCAGCCCGAACACCAGCACGCCCGGCAGCATCTGCGTCCAGAAGTCCAGCGGCGTGCCGACGCGAAGCATGAGCAGGAACCCGGCGCCCGCGACACACGGCCCCACCGCCATGAACAGGCGCGGCCCGAACTTGCCCGCGAGCCCACCGAACGTGGATGACAGCAGCAACATGAGGATCGTCGTCGGCAACAGCGACAGCCCCGCCAGCGTCGCGCGGAAGCCTCCCACCTGCTGGAGGAACAGCGTGATGAGGAACTCGCTCAGCGCCAGCGCCCCATAGATGAACGTCGTGGCCAGGTTGCCCACCCAGAAGTTCCGCGTCCGGAAGAGCCCCAGGGGCATCATCGGGTGCGGCGACCGCCGCTCCTGCCAGAGGAACGCGATGAACGCCGGCACGCCCACGCCCAGCGACGCCAGCACCGTGGGGTGCGTCCAGCCCACCGTCCCCTGCTCAATCAGCGCGTAGACAGGGCCGCCCAATCCCACGCACGCCAGCACCGCGCCCAGCACGTCGATGCGCGCGCCCTCCGGGCGGGTGGGCTCCTCCATGCGCGCGAGCAGCGCCAGCGTCAGCCCGATGGGCAGCACGTTGATGGCGAAGATCCAACGCCAGCCCACCGTGTCCACCAGCAACCCGCCGACCAGCGGTCCCGCGATGAACGCCCCGCCCGTCCAGCCGGTCCACGCGCCAATGGCCTTCGCCTGCTCGGGGCCGGAGAAGAAGGACAGGATGAGCGCCAGCGAGCCCGGCACCAATAGCGCGCCCGTGGCTCCTTGCAGCGCACGCGCGAGGACGAGCACCGCGCCCGTCGGAGCCACCGCGCACAGGAGCGACGTGGCCCCGAAGCCCAGCAGCCCCAGCCGCAGGATGCGCTTGCGCCCGAACACATCCGACAGCGAGCCCGCGGCCAGCATCAGCGAGCCCAGCGTGATGAGGTAGGCATCCACCACCCACTGCTGGAGCTTGAGCCCACCGCCCAGGTCCCGCACCATCGCGGGCAGCGCGACGTTGATGATCGCCCCGTCCAGGAACGTGACGAGCGAGGCGAGCACGGCGATTCCCAGGACCAGCCGCTGTGGAGAGGTCAAGGCATCCGCCAACTCCCCCAAGGTATGCCGCCCCCGCGCGCCCGGGGAGGTCGGGGCGCTCCAGGCCTTGTAGCGAGCCTCCTGCCGCGCTGTCTGCCCCGGCCGCCGTGGACTTCCAGGTCATCAACACTGCGCAGCCGACCCATCCACCTCTCCATGCAGCCCGCCGCATGGGTCCGCACCCCAACGGTCCCCCAGGTCGCCTTGACTTACAAATTACGCAGATAATATTACCATCGAAATCAAAGGAGCCGCACATGACCGCCAGCTACATCATCGACGCCGTCCGGACCCCGCGTGGGCGCGGGAAGATGGGCAAGGGGGCCCTGACGGGACTGCACCCGCAGGAGCTGCTCGCCCAGACGCTCAACGCGCTCCAGCGGCGCGGCGGTTGGGATGCCCGGGAGGTGGGCGACGTCATCGCGGGGTGCGTGTCGCAGGTGGATGAGCAGGGCGCGAACATCGCTCGCAACGCGGTGCTCGCGGCGGGGTGGCCGCAGGACGTGTCCGCGGTGTCGCTGAACCGCTTCTGCGGCTCCGGGCTCCAGGCGGTGAACTTCGGCGCGATGGGCGTCGCCTCCGGCGCCATGGACTTCGTGGTGACGGGCGGCGTGGAGAGCATGTCGCACCTGTCGCTGGGCGCGGACGGCGGCGGACAGGATGGCGGCAACGTGCGGCTGCGAGAGCGCGTCTACCAGGTGCCCCAGGGCATCAGCGCGGACCTCATCGCGACGCTGGAGGGTATCACCCGCGAGGACGTGGACGCGTGGGCCCTGCGCTCGCAGCGCCAGGCGGCCCGCGCCATCGAGGAGGACCGCTTCGCCAAGGCCCTCTTCGCGGTGAAGGACCCGGCCACCGGCGCCGTGCTGCTGGAGCGCGACGAGTACCCTCGCCCGGACACCACCGCGCAGGGCCTGGCCGCGCTCAAGCCCGCGTTCGTCGCCATGGGCGAGACGGCCGTGGGCCCGAACGGCGAGACGCTGGACGGCATCGCGCTGGCCGCCTACCCCCAGGCGAAGCGCATCCAGCACGTGCACACCGCGGGCAACTCCAGCGGCATCGTGGACGGGGCCGCCGTGGTGGCGCTGGCGTCCGAGCGCTACGTGAAGGAGAAGGGGCTCAAGCCCCGCGCCCGCATCCGCGCCATGGCCACGCTGGGCACCGAGCCGCTCATCATGCTCACCGCCCCCGCGCCCGTGAGCGAGAAGGCCCTGCGCATGGCCGGCATGAAGGCCGGTGACATCGACCTGTGGGAGATCAACGAGGCCTTCGCTGGCGTGGTCCTCCAGACGACGCGCGCGCTGGGCATCGACCCGGACCGGGTGAACGTCAACGGTGGCTCCATCGCGCTGGGCCACCCGCTGGGCGCCACCGGCGCGATGCTGCTGGGCACCGCCCTGGACGAACTGGAGCGCACGAACAAGCAAACGGCGCTCATCACCATGTGCATCGGTGGCGGCCAGGGCATCGCCACCATCATCGAGCGGATTTAACGCTCCCTGAAGGCGCGCACCGTCGCGTTGAGGCGCTCGCGCATGTCCGCGATGCGCCCGGGCTCCTGGGCCTCCAGCGCCAGGCGGAAGGCGGTGATGACGGCCGAGAGTTCCTCGCGCGGCGCGCCGGTGAGCTGGACGAACAGCGCATCCGCCCGCGCGAGCGCCGTGGTGTTGGGCAGCGCGTCGCGCGGGTGCAGCTTGAGCGCGGCCATCCGCTGCCGCGCCTCTTCAATCTGCGCCGGCGTGAGGCGGCCGGGGCGCTGCTCGATGACGAAGGCTTCCTTGCGTCCGGTGGACACCACCGTCACCTCCACCTCCAGGATGCCATTGAGGTCGTAGGTGAAGCGCACGTCCACGGCCTGCTCGCTCGCGGGCGCGGGCGGCAGTCCCTTGAAGCGGTACTCGCCCAGCTTGACGTTGTCTTCACAGCGGGCGTGTTCGCCCTGGTAGACCTCCAGGTTGATCTCCCGCTGGAAGTCGCTGCTGGTGTAGTAGCGCTCCACGCGGCTGGTGGGGATGACGGTGCCGCGCTCCAGGATGGGGCTGAAGACGTCGGTGATGTGCTGCCGGCCCGCATGTGCCATGGCGGCGACGCCCAGCGTGAAGGGGGCCACGTCGGTGACGACCAGATCCTCCACCGCGCGGTCCCCACCCTTCATCGCGCCCTGCACCGACGCGCCCAGCGCCACGGCTTCATCCGGCGGCAGCTTGCGCAGGGGCAGCCGGCCGAACAGCTCCGCGCTCATCGCCGCCACGCACGGCATGCGGGTGGAGCCGCCCACCAGCAGCACCTCATCCACGTCCTTTGCCTGGAGCGACGCGTCCCGCAGCGCCTGCCGGATGGGGCCTCGCACGCGCTCCAGCACGGGGGCCCACGCGCGCTCCGCGTCGTCGCGGGTGAGCTCCAGGTCCAGCGTCAGCCGGCGGCCGGTCTCCAGCGGCAGCTCCGGCAGCACCACGCGCGTGCGCTCGGAGGCGGACAGCCGGCGCTTGGCGGCCTCGCAGGCGTCGCGCAGGCGGGACCACGCTGCGGCGTGCTCCTCCAGGTCCACGCCCTGCTTCTCGCGGAACAGGTGCGCCACGTGGCGCGCCAGCGCGGTGTCGAAGTCCTCGCCGCCCAGCCGCGCGTCTCCGGCGGAGGACTGGATTTCGATGACGCCTTCGATGATCTCCAGCACCGTCACATCGAACGTACCGCCGCCCAGGTCGAGCACCGCCACGCGCATCTCGCGGTCTCGTTCGTGGAGGCCGTAGGCCAGCGCCGCGGCGGTGGGCTCGTTGATGATGCGCTCGACCTTCAGGCCCGCGATGGCGCCCGCGTCGCGGGTGGCCTGCCGCTGGAGGTCCCCGAAGTAGGCGGGCACGGTCACCACCGCCTCCTCGATGGCCATGCCCAGCGCGGCCTCCGCGTCCCGCTTCAGTGAGCCGAGCACCAGCGCGGACAGCTCCTGCGGCGAGAAGCTCCGCCCGCCGAGGATGCGCTGGCGGTCCGTGCCCATGTCGCGCTTGAAGGCCACCGCGCCGGACGACGGGTCCAATACCGCCTGCGCCTTCGCCGCCGCGCCCACCAGCACCTCGCCCGCGGCGTTGAGGCTCACCGCGCTGGGCGTGAGGATTTCGCCCAGCGCATTGGGCAGCACGGTGGGGAGGCCGTCGCGCAGCACCGCCACCAGCGAGTACGTCGTCCCCAGGTCGATGCCCAGGATGGGTTTGTGGCCCGGACCACCGCTCATCGGTTCACTCCTGACAGAGGTTCACCAGCGCCTGCTCGAAGGCCGCGAAGGACTCGTCCATCTGACGCTGACGGTCCCGCAGCGTCGGGTCGTCTTTCGCGCCGGAGACGATGAGCCGGGCTCCCAGCTGACTTCTCAACGCGATGTGCTCGACGTAGAGCTTCTGGCAGTCGCGCGCGGTTCCCAGCACCACCAGCGACTGGAGGTGGTTGCAACTCCTGTAGCGCTCAGGGCCGGAGAAGCGCGCACAGAGCACGTCCGCCTGCCGCTGGGCGGCTTCTATCCGCGCGTCTCCAGGCACGCGCCCGCCGTCATCAGGACGGGAGCGGCTGTTGTAGACGACCAGGGCCGCCACGAGCAGTGTCACGACGCCCAGCACGCGCAACGCCATCATGAAGGCACGGGAGGGACCCGCCAGCAGGGGATCTCTCGGGGCCCGCGAGGTGGCGGCGGCCGACGGAGTGGCGCGCTCCCCCTTCGGCCTGGCGGAGCCCGGCCCCTTGCCGTGCACGGGTCCTGCTCCGTGCCGCGCCTCCGCGGCCCTGGTCGCGGGACCGGAAACCTTCTCACGGTGGGGAACACGCCGCTGCGTCTTCGGTTCGGGCGGCGCTGGGCAATCCAGCAGTTGGTACAGGCCAGGTGCATGCTGGCGCAGCAGGTGGACCGCGTTGGCGGCCTCCTCGGGCCGCACCTTCGCCAGGGCCTTGAACGAGGACCGCGCGTACCCCACGTTCCCGTAGCGCACGACCTCCCGAAGGATTCTGCGCAGCGTGCTGCTGAAGGAATCCGGCAACGCCTTCAACTCCGCCACCAGCGGCGGGTCCTGAGGAGCGGGCGGTGGACTCCATGCAGCGACCTTGGGCGCGGGCGCGGGTGCAGGCGCGGGCTCGGGTGCGGGCTCGGGCCTGGGAGCCTTTGCACGACGGGGGACCTGCCGCTGCGTCTTCGGTTCAGGCGGCGCGGGGCAATCCATCATCTGGTACAGGCGAGGCGCATGCTCGCGCAGCAGGTGGACCGCGTTGGCGGCCTCCTCGGGCCGCACCTTCGCCAGGGCCTTGAACGATGACTCCGCGAACCACTTGTTCCCGTCGAGCACGACCTCCGCGAGCACCCTGCGCATCGTGCCGCTGAAGGAATCCGGCAGCGCCCCCAACTCCTCCACCAGCGGCCAGATCCGGACCACGCCCTGGGACGCGAAGGATTCCCGCAGACGCTCGACGTCCATGCAGGTCACGTAGTGCCGCGCCAGTTCCCGCGCCGGACCGGGTTGGACATGCTGATGCAACAGCAACACGAATTGCATGAACCAGTCGGCCGGTGGAGGCGGTTCCTCGGGGTTCTTCCCCATCCGTTCGGATGCGGCCAGCCCCACCTTCGACGCGAGCACCGCCTTCTTGTACCGAAGCAACTGGCCCGCCAACCTCCACAGGAAGCGGTGCGACACCGCCTGCGCCAGCAGCGGGATCTCCGCGTCCTCCAGAAAGGTGGGGAAGCACTCCGCCAGCTCCACGAGGAACTCGGTGTGCCCTTGCCGGTACGCGTCGCGGTACGCGGCCATGGCCTCTGGGATGCGGCCCGCCTCGAGCAGCGCATCCACCAGCCATCGCCGGGGCTCGGCGGCCTCCGGCTGGGCCTCCACCGCGCGGCGGGCCGCATCCACCGGGGTGAGCGCCCGGAGCTCCGCGAGGAAGCTCTCCAGCTCATCCAGACGAGGCTCCGCCGAGGGCGCGCTGTCCGCGGCGGTCTTTAGTGGGGCCGCCTGGGTGCGTGGAGCCTCGCGGCCCTCACGGTGCGCGAGCACCGTCTCATACGCCTCACGCAGGCGGGCGAAGCCCTCCGGATCCGTCTCCGGCTTGCGCGTCTTCAGCTTGCGCAGGTACGCGCGGCGGACCGTCTCATCCCCAGGGTCCGCGTTCACGCCCAGCTCGCGGAGCGCCTCGTCGAAGTCCATGTGGGCCCGCACGATAGCGTGCGAGGAACCTGATGGCACCCGAGCCCCCAGGCACACAACCCCGGGGCTATCAGGCCTCTCGCAATGCCTTACGGCAGGTACCGCCACGGCGCTGTCACCGCCGGCTGGAAGCAGTGCACGTGGGCCTTGGTGGCGCTGGGAATCTCCTGGACGACGCCAGCCCCGTAGCCCTGGGTGCGGCACCACTGGCTCACCTCCAGGCGCGAGCCCGGGGCGGTGTAGTCGCCCAGGTTGGACACCGGGCCCAGCACGGACTTCTCCACGTCCGTCTGGAGCCCGGAGTTGAAACAGCCCACCCACGGCCGGGACGTCACCTCGAACACCTGCCCCGTCGTCCAGCCCTGGCTGTTGCAGAAGCGGTGCGCCGCGGCGGCGCAGTGGGTGCTCGTCACGCCGCGCTCGTCGGTGCAGCCCGCGTGGATGCGCGTCAGCTCCTCGAACGTCACGGCCACGCTCTCATGCTGGATGGGCGCGCACGCCACCGTCAGGTCCGTGGCCGTGGACGCCACCGGCACGCCCGCCAGCGAGATGGGCGGACGGTTGCTGACGAGCTGGAGAATCGTGTCCCAGGTGTTGGACGTGTTCGCCAGCGCGTCCCCCGCGCCCCGCTGCGCGCAGGCCCGGTGCATCGCGGACAGGCACGCCGCCGAGTTCAGCGCGCTGGTGCCGTTGCACGCGGGCGCCTGGGCGCTCAGCACGAACTGGCCCGCGGAGGGCATGTGCTGGATGGCCTCTTCACGGCAGTTGGCGCCGTGCGCCGTCATGCAGATGCTCCGGTTGGAGCGCGCGTGCGTGAAGATGCGCACCTCGTCGATGGCGCCCCGGAACGAGCCCTCGCCGTTCGCCGGGCAGCGCTGGGTGTCCAGGTTCGCGCCCGCGCCGATGGAGAGCGTCCCCGTGCCCAGCCGGGCCGTCCCCGGCGCGACGGGCAGCGCGCGGTTGGTGGGCACTCCGTTGAGGTACTCCTGGAAGACGCCGGTGGTGCCGTCCCAGGTATAGGCCAGGTGGCTCCACTGCCCCACCGGCAGCACCGGGCCGCCGCCCAACCGCACGCGCTGGCCGTTGACGACCAGGGAGAACTGCACCTGGTTGCTGGCCTCGTAGATGATGTCCAGCCCGCCGGACTTGTGCATCAGGTAGCGGTAGGGATTGCCGGTGGTGCACCCCTGCTGGATGTCCGCGTCCGGCCGCACCGCGAACTCCACCGACAGGCCTCGCACGAACGCGCCCACGCCGGGCACCGTGCCGGACGGGTCCGTCAGGTTCACGGCGAGCGCGCTCCCGCCGGGCACCACCAAAGCCTTGCCCTTGCCGTGCGGCTGCCACAGCGAGTCCGGCGACGAGCGCGTCAGCGCGTTGCCCGGCGAGATGGAGGCGCCCCCCACCAGCGTGCCCGTGAAGAAGCGGCCGGACAGGTCCGGCGTGCGCGTCAGGTCATACGCGCCCGCGCGCGTGACGAGCTCGTTCATGGGCAGGAAGAGCAGGTGGAAGGGGTCCATCAGCTCGCCCAGGTCCACTTCGTTGTAGTCGGCGGTGTTGCTGCCGAAGAGGGCCTGCACGTCGTGCGTCTTCGTCACCGGCAGGTAGTGCGCGGCGTTGCTCTGCCCGCGAGGGAAGCTCTGCGAGGGCAGGCGCTCCTGCTCGAAGTTCCACATGGGCCCCGAATAGAAGAGGTGCGCGATGTCCATGCGGTCCGTGTTGATGGCCCCGTCGATGTGGTACGCGGTCCAGTTCGTGTCCGCGCCCACCAGGCTCACCGCCTCGCGCCGCGCGCCGTCCGTGTACGTGACGGCGATGTAGAGGAGGTTGCGGCCCTCGTGGTCCACCCACGCGTAGGCGCCGCGCACCATCGGGCCGGACGCCGTGTCGCCGAAGTCCTCGCCCGTGGCCGCCTTCAGCCGCTTCCACGCCAGCGGGTAGCGCTTCACGCCCGCGTTCGGGTCATTGAACATCATGGACAGCGGACGCGGGGTGCTCCAGCCCGTGGCCGCGCACGGCGTGGGGTTGTACGCATACATCATGTGGTCGATGCCGCCCGTGTTCGCGGGCGCGCCCTGCCAGATGAGCAGCCGGCCGTCGGACGTCATCGTGGGCTCGATGCCGCGAATGGTGGCGCCGGTGACGGTGCGCAGCGTCTCCAGCGGGCCGGTGCTGAACGACGCAATGTCCGCTGACGGGGTGAACGGCTGGGACACGCGGATGTCCGTGGTGCGGCGCCGGAAGACGTTGTCCCCGTTGAACATCATCGAGTCGAAGATGTACGGCTGGTACACCGCGACGCCGCTCGCCAGCGCGTAGGGCTGGGCGGGGTTGGTGAAGCAGAACGCCAGCGCGTTCTCCCCGTTGCGCACGGTCACCGTCTTCCCCGCGGAGAAGGTCCCCGCGAACGACGGCTTGCCGGCCGTGTCGTACGTCACCGCCTCCGGCCGGAACACCCGGGCAATCCACGTGGTCGTCGTGGTCGCGTGGTCCTCGCCGATGTTGCCCACGAAGATGCGCCCGTCCACCGTGGACGAGTGCCCGTTCGCCCCGAAGGGCGTCCCGATGCGCGTGTTCACCAGCGACGGCCGGCCTTCCGCGAACACCGCCCCGGGCAGGCCCGCGAGCGCCGTCCCGAGCACCACACCCAAGGCCCCACTAAGTAACTTTTGCATGGAAATAAGGTTAAGCCATTTTGACTGCTCTGGTCTAAGTGGGGGGTCCCCGCTCCCTGTCGGAGCTGGACGCACCTTCGAGGAAGACGATGGCGACGAGAGCTGGGAAGACGCTGTGGGCGCTGGCGGCGGTGCTGGGGCTGACGGCCTGTGGTGGGGGTTCCGCTCCCGCGCAGGACGCGATGCTGACGACGCCGGTGGTGGCGGAGCGGGAGCAGTCCGCCACGGCGGCGCCGCTGGGGCAGACGGTGTGGCTGAAGGCGTGCGCGACGCAGAAGTTCGTGTCCGCGGACCGGAACCTGGGGGCCACCGCGCCGCTCGTCGCCAACCGCGACAGCGCGCAGGGGTGGGAGCAGTTCCAGGTGGCGGACGCGGGCAATGACTTCATCTCCCTGCGCGTGGTGGAGACGGGCCTGTACGTGTCCGCGGATCCGAACGCGGGCGGTCAGGTGACGGGCTTCCGCACGGCGGTGGGCGACTGGGAGCGCTTCACCTGGGTGCCCTTCGCCGACGGCAGCGTGGGCCTGCGCGCCAAGAGCACCGGCCAGTACGTGTCCGCGGACGCGAACCAGGGCGCCAGCGCGCCGCTGTACGCCAACCGCGCCGCTGCCGGCTGCTGGGAGTCGTTCTCCTTTGGCGTCGTGGGCGGCGGCGAGGACCGCTGGGTGCAGATCTGGAGCGACGAGTTCGACGGCAACAGCGTCAACACGGCCAACTGGACGCCCAACACGACCGTGCACGTGAACAGCGAGCAGCAGCAGTACACGAACTCCGGAGACAACATCTCCGTGAGCAACGGCACGCTGAAGCTCACCGCGCGCCTGCAGTGGAACAACGGCTACCCGTTCACCTCCGGCCGGCTGGAGAGCGCGGGCAAGCGCGAGTTCAGCCACGGCCGCATCGAGGCGCGCATCAAGATGCCGGTGGGCGCGGGCCTGTGGCCGGCGTTCTGGATGCTGGGCAATGACATCAACACCATCGGCTGGCCCGCGTGCGGCGAGCTCGACATCATGGAGAACGTCGGCTACGGCGACTGGGTGTCCGGGGCGCTGCACGGCCCGGGCTACTCCGGCAACACGCCCATCAACGGCCGCTTCTATCCGTCGTCCAGCGTGAGCAACTGGCACGTGTACCGCACGGAGTACTCGTCCACGGACATCAAGTGGTACATCGACGGGGCGCTGGTGAAGACCACGACGCGCGCGGAGGTGCTGCGCTACGGCGCGTGGGCCTACGACAAGCCGCTGTTCATCATCCTCAACCTCGCGGTGGGTGGCGGCTATCCCTTCGGCGTGAATGGCGCCTCGACGCCGTACTACGGCGTGCCGCAGTCCACGGTGGACCTGGTGCGCAACGCGCCGCAGACGATGGAAGTGGACTGGGTGCGCGCCTACCAGTGGCGCTAGGCTCACGGGCATGACGCTCCCGCCCCTCCTCCTGCTGGCTGACAGCGCTCCGCTGTTCTGGCGCGTGGAGGGGCGCCCCTTCCTGGACTTCGTGCGCGTGCTCACCGGGGCGGAGCTGCGCGTGCCGCCGGTGAAGGCCGCGTACCTGGGCGCGTCCAACGGCGACGCGCCGGAGTTCTACGACATCTTCGTCGCGGCCATGGAGGGCATTGGAATCCAGCGCTGCCGGAGCATCCCGGCCAGGCCGTCCGGCGAGGACCTGGCGTGGCTGAAGGACGCCGACGTCATCCTCCTGGCGGGCGGCGACCCGCGCGTGGGCTGGAATGCGTTCCAGGCCCACGGCGTGGACGCTGCTCTGCGTGAACGGCATCAGGCCGGCGCCGTGTTGATGGGCGTGTCCGCCGGAGCCATGCACCTGGGCCTGGGCGCGTGGTGCGAGGACCTGCCCGGAGACGGTGAGCCCTTCCCGGTGCTGGGCCTGGCGCCCTACCTCATCGGCGTGCACGAGCCGCCCGAGTGGCCCGGCCTCAAGCTCGCTGTCCGGCGCATGGGACTGCCCACGCGGGGACTGGGCATTCCGCGGGGGGGCGGCGTGCTCCTGCACGCGGATGGCAGCGTGGAGCCGGTGCGGCAGACCGTGGTGGACGTGACGGTGGACGTGGAGGGGCGGCTGCACGAATCGCTGCTCATGCCTCCGGCCACGCCGTACCGGGGCGAGTCCCCCGAAGCGCCGGTGGACCGGCGGACGCTCCAGTAGCTGGCTCCCTTTCAAGGAACGACGATGGCGACGAGCACGGGCAGGACGGTGACGGCGTGGGCGCTGGTGGCGGGGCTGACGGCGTGCGCGGGGACACCGAAGCGCGCGGAGGCGGTGGCGCCCCCGGAGGGCGGCTGGGTCCAGGTATGGAGTGACGAGTTCAACGGCACGGAGGTGGACGCGAGCAACTGGCGCATCCAGACCGACGTGCACGTGAACAACGAGCAGCAGCAGTACACGACGTCGCCGGACAACGTGTCGGTGAGCGGCGGCACGTTGAAGCTCACGGCGCGGATGCAGACGGCCAACGGGTATCCGTTCACGTCCGGCCGGGTGGAGAGCGCGGGCAAGCGGGAGTTCAAGCACGGCCGCGTCGAGGCGCGCATCAAGCTGCCGGTGGGCGTGGGGCTCTGGCCGGCGTTCTGGATGCTGGGCAGCGACATCCACACCACGGGGTGGCCGGCGTGTGGCGAGCTCGACATCATGGAGAACGTTGGCTACGGCGACTGGGTGTCCGTCGCATTGCATGGGCCGGGCTACAGCGGCAACACGCCCATCAACGGCCGCTTCTTTCCGCGCACGCCGGTGAGCGACTGGCACGAGTACGGCGTGGAGACCTCGCCGGAGGCCATCCACTGGTACATCGACGGGGAGCGCGTGAAGACCTCCACGCGCGAGGAGGTGGAGCGCCACGGCGCGTGGGCCTACGACAAGCCCCTCTTCATCATCTTCAACTTCGCGGTGGGTGGCGGCTACCCGGAGGGCGTCAACAAGGCGAAGGAGCCGTACTTCGGAGTGCCGCAGGCCACCGCGGATCTACTGCGCGACGCGCCGCAGACCCTGGAAGTGGACTGGGTCCGCGTCTCCGAAAGGCGCTGAGGCCTCCCTCCAACGGGGGATGGTTCTCACCACGACCGGGTCCCTAGGGTGTTCCTCCTCGGGAGGAACAAGCCATGGCGGTCACGGTGGTGGTGGTGTCGGGGCCCATCGGCGCGGGGAAGACGACCCTCGCGCAGGGGCTCGCGCGGCGGTTCGGCGCGCTGCATCTCCACTCGGAGGATTTCCTGCGGGAGCATGGCGGTGACGGTTCCCGGCGCACTCGGCAGGAGTTGACCGTCTCGCTGGACCGCGAGACGGCTGGGAGCTGGCTGATGGACGGCGTGCTCGCGGCCCTGCATGGGCGCGCACTGGACGCGCCCAGCCGCACGGGCCGGGTCCCCAGGCTGATCATCGTGGATGCCGCGAGCAGCGCAGCGCAGCTGGACGGCCTGCGCGGGAGCCCGGGGCTCCGCGTCGTGCATGTCCACCTGGAGGCGCCCGAGCCAGAGCAAGCGCTGCGCGACGCGGAGCCAGAGAGCTTCGAGGCGGCCTGGGCGCATCCCGCCGAGCGTGCGGTGTACGCGTTGGCCTCGCTGGCGGAGCTCGTGGTGGACACGGCGAGGACTCCACCCGAAGCGGTGCTCGTGCGAGTGGCCAGCCGGCTTGGACTTTATGGACGGCCTGGCGAACGGCTCGTGGACCTCGTCGTCCCGGGCGCCCATGACAGCCTGGACATGCGTCCTCTCACGGTACAGCTCGCGCCTCACTATGCCCTTCTGCTTCGGCCGGGCGGACCAGACCCGAGGCCTTCACGCGAGGAATGGGAGGACGCCTTTGCCCGGGGTCACCGCGTGCTCGTCGAAAGCGCCGGGCCCTCCGCGAGCGGCTGCATCCAGGCGGCGGGCATCGCGCCGGGGCGGGTGCGGCGGGTGGTCCTGGCGTGCCGCTCGGAAGGCCGCGCGTTCGACTGGGTGGGCCTGCGCGAGGCCGCCTCCCTGAACACCCCCACGGACCTGGCGCTCACGCTCGCGGGGGAGCTCTCCGCGACCAACTGGGCCGCACGTCGCTTCGACCAGCTCACCGACACGGCCCGCCATCACCTTGAAGAACTCGAGCGCGTCGCGAATGCGCCCGTGTCCTTCCTCGCCCCCTCTCCGGAGGCGCGCCACTTCATCGAGCGGCGGCCCTGGTGAGCCGGGAGCACACGAAGCGCCAGGTGGCCACGGCGCTGGGGCCAATCTTCCTCGGCGGCGGATGACACCGCGACGAGGAAGAAGCCCGTCGCGTGCATCAACAAGGACATCACCGCGGCGAACTCGGAATGAAAGCTCCCAGCTGGCAACCCCTGCGCTGACGGTTGCGTGAAGTCCTGGCGCCATCGAGGCCCCAGGCCGCCAATCTCCGAAACCTTTTCTGATTTTCCGGGTTGGGGTGTCCGTACAGCAACCCTTCCCGGAGACCGCGTGCCCCACCCC
>NZ_RAWC01000235.1:0-14073 GCF_003611685.1 Corallococcus sp. CA049B
GAGCGGGGGGGAGAGGTGGGCTTCATCGAGGCGTCTCGGAGGGAAAGAGGCGGGAGCGACCGCGCGGCGTATACTCGCAACCCGCGTGAGTTACGAGTTGGTCCTTCAGGCGCGGACCCAAGGCGCCCCCTTCGACATGGCCCGGGTGGACGCCCTGCTGGCGGCGCGCCCGGGGACCGACCGCCCGGACGGCGTGCGCGAGTGGGACCTGGGGCCAGGCACCGTGGAGGTGCTGCCCCTGCGCGACGGCAAGCGGGTGGTGGGCGCGGAGCTGCGCGTGCCGCTGGTGGATGGTGAGGACCTCATCCGCGAGGCCCTGACAGAGGCCGCCGGGCTGGCCCACCAGGCCCAGCTCCGGCTGTTCGACCCGCAGCTGGGAGAGGTCCTCACGGGCTCCGCCACGGAGCGGGTGGTCGAGCAGTACCTGCGCACGGAGCACTACCGGCGCACGGCGAAGCCCATGGAGATCACCCCCGGCCTGGAGGAGGCGATGGACCGGGCCGAGCGCGTGCACAGCCTGGGCCTGCCGTCCGAGCGCATGTCGCTGTCGTCGCGGCTGGTGCTCTTCGCGGTGGGTGGCTTCGCCCTCCTCTACTTCGTGATGAGCTTCCTGATGGCGAAGCTCAACGGGGAGTGAGCCGGGGGGCGCCGGGGGCCCTGTAGGGCGGAAGACACGGCGTGTCTGTCCGGCAATGAGCGCTGGAGTGAATCTGGCGTTAACGTGCCAGCGTGCTCAAGGCCCTCGTCATCGTCTGCATCCTGTTGCCCCTGGCGGAGCTGTACCTGCTGATAACCCTGGGGCATCACATCGGGTTGGGGTCCACGCTCGCGCTGCTGGCGGCCTCCGCCGTGCTGGGGAGCCTCATCGCCCGGAGGCAGGGCGAGAAGGTGTTCCGCAACTGGCGCGAGGCCATGGCCGGTGGCGGCGTGCCCGAGGAGGGCCTGCTCAACGGCGTGCTGGTGATGGTGGGCGGCGCGCTGCTCATCGCGCCGGGGTTCATCTCGGACCTGATGGGGCTTGCGCTGATGGTGCCGCCGGTGCGCCGCGTGGTGACGGCGCGGGTGCGGCGCTCGCTGGAGCAGACGCTGCGGTCGGGCACCGTGCGCTTCACGCAGGTCGGGCCTGTTCCGGGCGTGGATCCGTTCCAGGACGCCCGGCGCTTCGACCCGCAGGAGACGGCCGCGAAGGTGGAGCCCTCGGAGGAGGGCCCCGCCGCGTTCCGCCGCCCCCGGAGCGAAGGGGGCGAGGTGGACGCGGAGTTCACCAGCGACGAGGAACCCCGGGGCTGACGGGCACGCGCTGGGGCGACCCGTTCCAGCGCGGCGTCACGGGCGCGGGCGTCTTCGCGGGGGCGCCGGGCTCGGGCTCGGCGGACATGCCCAGGGCGATGCGGGCCTCGGTGGCGTAGTGGCCGTTGGGGAACTCGCGGAGGTACTGGCGGAACTCGTCCTCCGCGTCCGCGGGCTGGTGCTGCCGGTTGAAGCAGCGGCCGCGCAGGATGCGGGCCTGTTCCCGGTGGCTCGTGCGAGGGCTGGCGGAGGCGATCTCCCCCAGTCCCACGAGGAACTGCCCGCACGTGGTGCCGGCCGTCTGGACCTTGGCGTAGCCGAGGAAGCGCTCGTCGGAGTCGTCCGACAGCAGTCCGCCCGGAACGAGTCCCCCCAGCGTCTTGCGCTTGCGAGGCTCCGAGGGCGTGGCCGGAGCCATGGAGGGAGCCTGCACGGCGCCCGGCGTGGGCGAGGAGGACGCGAGCGAGCCCGCCGAAGTGCCGGGGTAGGGCGCGAAGTCGTCGGACGGGGTGGGCTCGCGCGGACGCACGGCCTGCGGAATCTCCGTGTTGGGAGCGTGCGCCTGGGCCAGGGCCTCCCCCGGCGCGGGCACGGCAGGGGGCGCCGGAGCCTGGGCGACGGCGGTGCGAGGCGCCTCGGGAGCCGGAGCCTCGGGCGTCTTCTGGGCGACGGCCTGCGACGGCGCGGCGTTGTTCTCCACGTCGGGCGTCTTTTGTGCGACGGCCTGCGACGGTGTTCCGGGAGCCGGAGCATCGGGCGTCTTCTGGATGATGGCCTGCGACGGCGCTTCAGGAGCCGGAGCATCGGGCGTCTTCTGCGCGACGGCCTGTGTCGGCGCGGCGTTGTTCTCCACGGGCGGGGTTCCGGGAGCTGGCGTGCGCGCCTCCGCGGGCGTGTCGCGGGTGGCAACGGACGGGCTTACTTCAACGCGTGACGGTCCCTTCTTCGAGTGCACGACGCTCGCGACCTCAGCGCTGGGCTCCGCGGCCCGCAGGTCCCGGAACGCCTGCCGGTCTCCGGCGGAGAGCGCGCGAGGCTTCAAGGTTTCACCCGTGCCCGCGAGCTCCACGCGCTCGCCCGCGTCCACGAAGCGAGGAGGCTGACCCTCCGCGTCCACGCGCACGCGTCCTTCAAGCACCGCCACCGCGGCCCCTGCCGCCGTGCGCTCCACCGAGAACACCGTCCCCACGACGGACACCCGCAGGCCCGCGGACTCCACGAGGAACGCGTCGCGCTGCGCATGCGAGGCCTTCACGGACAGCCGTCCCTGCTGGACGGTCAGGTGCACCGCCTTGGACTCGGCGCGGGCGAACACCACGTCCGAGCCCGCAGACAGACGCACGCGGCTTTCATCCGGAAGCCGCAGCACGGCCGACGCCTTCGGAGGCGTCCGCACCGCCATGCCCGAGCGCAGGCGCATCCCGGCCACCAGCGCATGCTCCACACCGGTGGCCTCCCGCACCACCGCGCCGGTGACACGCTCCGCCTCCGTGGTGGACGCGGTTTCCGAATGAGCCGCGACCGCTTCCTGCTTCACAGTGGCCGAAGGGGAGGCCGCACCCGACGCGACCGCTCCCTCCGTGTCGCCACGCTGCCCGGTGGCCTTCAAGTCCTCGGGCACGGTCCGCTCGCCGGAAGTCCCGGCGCCCGGGCGGGTCGCGACCGGGGACTCCGGCCCTTGCGCCGCATTCCTCCAGCGCGCCCCACCCAGCCACACCACCAGCGCGACGGCGCAGGCCCCCGCGAGCGTCATCGCCCACGGCGACAGCAACCGCCGCTCGGGCACAGCCATCCGCTTCGCCGCGGCGGCCTTCAGCTTCGCCCCCGTCTCCTCCCACCGCACGGAGGGCTCCACCGAGCGCGCCGTGTGCAGCAGCGCCCGGGCCTCCACCACGCGCTTCCACTCCGCCGTGCACGCGGCGCACGCGGCCACGTGCGCCTCCACGCGGGCCTTGCCGGCGGCATCCAGCTCCCCCGCGGCCAGCGCCCACAGGGCCTGTGTCTCATGACCGGTCATGGGAACCTCCCACCGGCCGGGCGACGACCAGACGCTGCATGGCTTCGGTGAACTCCAGTCTCGCGTGGTGCAGGCGGCTGCGCACGGTGTTGGGAGAGCTTCCCACGGCGACGGCGATCTCGTCCGGGCTCATGCCGCACAGCTCGGCGTAGACGAAGACGATGCGCTTCTTGGGCTTGAGCTTCTCCAGCGCCGCCTCCACCAGCCGGGCGGCCTGACGGCGCTCCGCGGCGCGCTCCGGGTCCTCCCCCGTCGCCACCATCTCGGGCGGGTCCGCGAAGGGGTCCTCCGGCCGGCGCCGCTTCCACCTCAGATGGCTGAGCGCCACGTTGGCGCACACCCGGTAGAGGAACGTCTTGAAGCGGGACTCCCCCCGGAAGCCCTTCACCGCCGTGAGCAGCCGCAGGTACGTCTCCTGAAGGAGGTCGTCCACCTCCACGCGGTTACCCACCAGGTGGCGCAGGGTGCGCGCCGCGTCCAGCTTCGTGGCCTCGTAGAGCTGCTCGAAGGCGGCCAGGTCTCCCTGCTGGACCCGCTGGACCAGGAGGCGCAGGCGGGCCTCGTCCGCGGAAGCCGGCCCACGCGCGTCCGCCGCGTCCACGCCGGACTCCGGCGGGACCGTGGCCGTCCACGTGCGCGCTCCTCGGCTGAACACCAGGGCCTCTCCTTCAGGGCGACGATGAAGGACGTCACCCTTTTCCAGGAACGCCCTCCAGTCTGTATCGGTGGTCCAGACGAGCACACTGCCTCCGTGCCCGTAGGTCTCCGGACCGACGAAAAAAGATCAAAAAGATTTGATCAATCTGGCCCCCTCTTGCGTCGAAGGCTCTCGAAATCGGATGACCCCCCCGGTGGCCGGTCCGGACCCATCCCATTCCTTTGGAGCCCCCACTCATGAGGAACATCACGCTTCGCGGCACATTGGTCGTGCCGTTCCTTACGCTGTTAGGCCTGTTGTCGGGTTGTATCCTCGAGACGAATGGTGGCGGCTACTGGCCTGACGACGACTACGACTCCAGCTACGGCTGTTCCACCACGTCGGACTGCGGCTCGAACCAATACTGTCACTCCGGCAGCTGCTGGGACCTGACCTCCGACTCGCAGGGCTGTGTCTTCTCCAGCGAGTGTCCCGGCACGCAGATGTGCATCAACGGCTGGTGCGCCCAGTCGTGCTACCGCGACTCGGAATGTGGCGCGGGCGGCCGCTGCAAGGACAACTTCTGCACCTCCTCTGGCACCAAGCCGGACGCGGGAACCACGGACGGCGGCACCAAGCCGGATGCCGGCACGAAGCCGGACGCGGGCTCGGACGGCGGCACCAAGCCGGACGCGGGCACGGACGGCGGCACGAAGCCGGACGCGGGCTCGGACGGTGGCGCCCCGGTCTGCCGGGTCAATTCTGACTGCGGCGCGGACCACTTCTGCATCAACGGCGCGTGCCGTCAGCAGTGCGACCGGGACGACAAGTGCGGCCCGGGCGGCTTGTGCGTCCAGGGCCTGTGCCAGAAGCCGCCGACGGACCCGAACGCGTGCACCACGGAGGCCCAGTGCCCCACGGGCCGCGACTGCGTGAACGGCCAGTGCCGCGCGCCGTGCTCCTCCACGACGGAGTGCTCGGCGGACACCAAGTGCGAGGTGGGCTACTGCCTGCCCATCCCGTCCGGTGGCCAGTGCCAGGCCAACTGCGAGTGCCCGGCGGGCCAGGTCTGCAACAGCGGCCAGTGCAAGTCGCCGCAGCCGGACCCGGGCCAGGCGTGCCTCGCCAACTGCGACTGCCCCTCCGGCCAGGTGTGCAACGGCGGCTACTGCAAGCAGCCGGTGCCGGACGCGGGCTCGGGCAGCAACATCTCCTGCACGGTGAACTGCGAGTGCCCGTCCGGTGAGGTCTGCACCAGCGGCAAGTGCAAGCTGCCCCCGACGCAGCCGTCGTACGACGCGGGGACGTCCGGCACCGTGTGCCGCGCCAACTGCGAGTGCCCGGCCGGCCAGGCCTGCACCAGCGGCCAGTGCAAGCCGGTGAACCACGGCTCCGGCAAGGTCTGCCAGGCCAACTGCGAGTGCCCGTCCGGCGAGCGCTGCCAGGACAACGTCTGCTGGCTGTAGCCGTCAGCGGCTGACGCTCACCGCGAGGGGGCCACCATGCGCCAGCACCGGTGGATCTCCTTGCGGTGGAAGTCCTCGGGGATGGAGCGGGGGGTGAGTTCCTCCACCTGCGCCATGCCCCGGGTCGCGGAGTCCTTCAGTTCGAAGCCCAGGAAGTTGGTGGAGAAGTAGAGGACGCCTCCGGGGGCCATCAGCGCCCGGAGGTGTTCCAGCATCCGCACGTGGTCGCGCTGCACGTCGAAGGTCCCCGACATCTTCTTCGACGTGGAGAACGACGGCGGGTCGCAGACGATGAGGTCGTACTTCTCATCCCCATGCTTCGCCTGGTCCTCCAGCCACGCCTTCGCGTCCGCGCGGATGAGCACGTGGCGCGGGTCCGCCAGGCCGTTGAGGACCAGGTTGTCCTCCGCCCAGTCCAGGTACGTGTTGGACAGGTCCACGCTCACGCTGCCCGCCGCGCCGCCCGCCGCCGCGTACACGGTGAACGCGCCGGTGTAGGCGAAGAGGTTGAGGAAGTGCTTCCCCTTGGCCTCGCCGCGCACGCGCGCGCGGGTGTTGCGGTGGTCCATGAAGAGGCCGGTGTCCAGGTAGTCGCCCAGGTTCACCCAGAACTTGAGGCCCTGCTCCTCCACCACCAGCCGCTCGCTGCCCTCTCCCACGCGGCCGTACTGCGAGCGGCCCCAGGGCTGGGGCGTGTGCGTCTTCACGGACGTGCGCTCGGGCGGCACGCCCAGCACGGTGGTGACGGCGGCGAGCACCTCGTCGCGCTCCGAGCTCCCCGTGGCGCCCTTCGCGAGGGCCTTGCGGCGGGGGAACTCCACGACGTGGGCGTGGTCGCCGTAGAGGTCCACGGCGTAGGGGTACTCGGGGATGTCCCGGTCGTAGACGCGGAAGGCGGTGAGCCCCTGCGCGCGGGCCCACTTGCGCAGGCGCTTCGCGTTCTTGCGCAGGCGGTTCTCGAACATGCCACCTGTGCCCTGCGTCTCCTGTTTGCCTTCGTCCGACATGGCTCCCCTCATATTGCAGGCCGCCCCGGGGGCGGGGGAAAACCACCGCCCATGAGCGTGCGCGTCGAGAAGAACGGCCCCGTCACCACCGTCATCCTCCACCGGCCGGAGGTCCGCAACGCGGTGGATGCGGGCACGGCTCAAGAGCTGGCGGACGCCTTCCGGGCCTTCGACGCGGACCCCGACGCGAAGGTGGGTGTCCTGTACGGCGATGACGGCACGTTCTGCGCGGGCGCGGACCTGAAGGCCGTGTCCGAGGGACGCCTGCTGCGCCTGGAGCCGGACGGGGACGGGCCCATGGGGCCTTCGCGCATGCTCCTGTCCAAGCCCGTGGTGGCGGCCATCAGCGGCCACGCGGTGGCGGGCGGCCTGGAGCTGGCGCTGTGGTGCGACCTGCGCGTGGCGGAGGAGGACGCGGTGCTGGGCGTCTTCTGCCGCCGCTGGGGCGTGCCCCTCATCGACGGGGGCACCGTGCGCCTGCCGCGGCTGATTGGCCTGTCGCGCGCGCTGGACCTCATCCTCACCGGCCGCCCCGTGCCTGCCCCCGAGGCGCTGGGCATGGGACTGGTCAACCGCGTGGTGCCGAAGGGCGAGGCCCGGAGCGCGGCGGAGGCGCTGGCCGCTCAAATCGCCTTCTTCCCCCAGGCCTGCATGAACGCGGACCGGGCTTCCGCCTACGCCCAGGGAGACCTGGCCTTCGAAGACGCGATGCGCCAGGAGTTCGAGGGCGGGGTGAAGGTGCTCCAGACGGAGTCCATCCCCGGGGCCACGCGCTTCGCGAAGGGGGCGGGCCGGCACGGCCAGTTCGAGTAGGACGACTCCGGGACCGGCAGGGACCGCTGCACGGCCGGTGGGACTGTGTTAGTTCGCGAAGCCATGCGCTTCGACACGCTCGCCATCCACGCCGGCCAGGAGCCGGATCCCACCACCGGCGCCATCATGACGCCCGTGTACCTGACCTCCACCTACGTCCAGGACGGACCGGGGGAGCACAAGGGCTACGAGTACAGCCGCACGCAGAACCCCACGCGCAAGGCGCTGCAGGACTGCCTGGCCGCGCTGGAGGGCGCGAAGTACGGCGCCGCGTTCGCGTCCGGCCTCGCCGGCACGGACATGCTGATGCACATGCTGGAGGCCGGTGACCACGTCATCGTCTCCGACGACGTGTACGGCGGCACCTTCCGCATCTTCGACAAGGTGTTCAAGCGCTCCGGCCTGAACTTCTCCTTCGTGGACCTCTCCAAGCCGGAGAACTTCGAGGCGGCCATCACCCCGAAGACGAAGATGGTCTGGGTGGAGACGCCGACGAACCCGATGCTCAAGCTCATCGACCTGGCGCGCATCGCCGAGGTCGCCAAGAAGCGCGGCATCATCTCCGTCGCGGACAACACGTTCATGACGCCGTACTTCCAGAAGCCCCTCGACCTGGGCTTCGACGTCGTGGCGCACTCCACGACGAAGTACCTCAACGGCCACAGCGACGTGGTGGGCGGCTTCGTCTGCACCAGCCGCGACGACATCGCGGAGCGGATGTACTTCCTGCAGAACGCGGTGGGCGGCGTGTCCGGCGCCTTCGACAGCTTCCTCGTGCTGCGCGGCGTGAAGACGCTGCACGTGCGCATGGACCGCCACGCGCAGAACGCGATGAAGGTGGCCCAGTACCTGTCCACGCACAAGCAGGTGAAGAAGGTCACCTACCCGGGCCTGGAGACGCACCCGCAGCACGCGCTCGCGAAGCAGCAGATGACCGGCTTCGGCGGCATGCTGACGTTCGACATCCACGGCGGCCTGGAGGCGGCGCGCACCTTCCTCAAGACGGTGAAGGTCTTCGCCTGCGCCGAGTCCCTGGGCGGCGTCGAGTCCCTCATCGAGCACCCGGCCATCATGACCCACGCCTCCATCCCCAGGGAGACGCGGGAGAAGCTGGGCATCGCGGACGGCTTCATCCGCCTGTCCGTCGGCATCGAGGACGCGCAGGACCTCATCGACGACCTCGCGCACGCGCTCGACCGCGTGAAGTAGTCCCCAGCCGCTCGCTCGCGCTCCAGGCAGCCGGCCCTGCCCTCCGGGGCAGGGGGAATGTTGGTTGGGACACACCGTTGCCGGCGCGATGCGTAACCGACTGCTTGGTCCCACCTGCCTCCTGGGCGCGTGGCTCGCGACTGGCTGCGAGTCACCGCCCGTTCCCACTGACTCCGACGTTCCTCCGGCCGCGCTGCCGGAGTCGCTCTCCGCGTCCAACTGCAATCAGCTCGTCACCCGGGCGGTGACGGCGAGCGGTGACGACGGCAACGTCCCCGCCAACACGCAAGACGACAACCTGGGCACTCGCTGGAGCGCGCAGGGGACGGGCGTCTGGCTCCAGATGGACCTGGGCTCGGCGCAGACGCTCACGGGCACCACCATCGCGTGGCACCGGGGCAACGAGCGCCAGAACCACTTCGTCGTCTCCACGTCCACCGACGGCAGCACCTTCACCCAGGCGTACGCGGGTGACAGCGCGCTCAACACGTCCGCGCAGACGGTGGCGTTCTCCTCGCGCAGCGCGCGCTACGTGCGCATCACCGTCAACGGCAACACGGTGAACGACTGGAACTCCATCGCGGAGACCCGCGCGTGCGCGGCCAGTGCGCCGCCGTCCTCCAGCGACTCCGGCCCCGCGCTGCCGCGCCTGCCGTACCTGCAGAGCGTGAAGCAGACGTCCGCCATCGTGGCCTTCCGCACCGCCAGCAGCTGCAACCCCACGGTGCGCTACGGCGAGGGCACCAGCCTCACGTCCTCCGTCAGCGCGGGCGTGTCCGGCACGCGCCACGCGGTGAAGCTGGACGGCCTGGCCGCGGGCCGCACCTACGGCTACGTGGTGGAGGCCTGCGGCAGCAGGACGGGCCTGCGAAGCTTCCAGACGTCCACGACGTCCTCGGCCACGAAGGCTCACTTCACCGCGATGGGTGACTTCGGCACGGGCGGCAGCATGCAGGGGAGGGTGATGGCGGTGATGAACACGCCGCAGTGGCGCTCGGAGCTGCTGCTGGCCCTGGGGGACAACGCGTACCCGGACGGCACGGACGCGGAGTTCCAGGAGCACCTCTTCACGCCCATGGCCGGCTTGCTGCGCGAAGTGCCCATGTTCGCCACGCCCGGCAACCACGAGTACGTGACGAACCAGGCGCAGCCCTACCTGGACAACATGTACCTGCCGGCCAACAACCCGCAGGGCACCGAGCGCTACTACTCGTTCGACTGGGGCCCGGTGCACTTCATCTCCCTGGACTCCAACTGCGCGGTGGGCCTGGCGTCCGCGGACCGGTGCACGCTCGCGGCGCAGAAGGCGTGGGCGGAGTCCGACCTGGCCGCGAACACGCGCCCGTGGGTGGTGGCCTTCTTCCACCATCCGTCGTGGTCCAGTGGTGAGCACGGCTCGCAGCTCACCATGCGCCGCCAGTTCGGCCCGCTGTTCGAGAAGTACGGCGTGGACCTGGTCCTCACCGGCCATGACCACGACTACGAGCGCAGCAAGCCCATGTTCGGCGACAACGTGGCCTCCAGCACCCAGCGCGGCATCCCGTACCTCGTGGTGGGCAGCGGCGGCGCCACGCTGCGTCCCTTCCCCTCCAGCCAGCCCGCGTGGACCGCGCTGCGCGACAACCAGGCCTACGGCTTCCTGGACGTGACGGTGGACGGGGGAACGCTCACCGCGCGGCTGATTACCTCCGGCAACACCGTGCGCGACACGCTGACGCTCAGGAAGACGCTGGCCAGGGCTTCGGCCCGCGGCGTCCAGGCCCGCGCGCTGGAGGCGGAGGAGGCCGCGGCGGAGGAGGCGCACGACACGCCTCCGGGCCCCACGGACGACCGCGCCGAGCCGGTGCGGCGCGGCCCCGTGCCGCCCGCGGACACGCTGGAGTCCGTGGCCGACCCGGAAGAGCCGCTTCCGCAGTAGCCGCGAGGCCCGCCGGAGGGTAGGGAAGGGCGGAGTGAACCGCCGGCGGGCCCGGCACCCACAGAAGGGACACCATGCGCTACTTCGAGGACTTCCCCGTCGGCGAAATCATGGAGCGGGGGCCGTACGTGGTGACGCGCGAGGAGATCATCGCGTTCGCGCGCCAGTTCGACCCCCAGCCCTTCCACATCGACGAGGACGCCGCCGGCAAGAGCATCTACGGCGGCATCATCGCCAGCGGGTGGCACACCGCCGCCATCTGCCACAAGCTCCTGGTGGAGGGCTTCCTGGGCCAGGCCGCCAGCATGGGTTCGCCCGGCCTGGACGAGCTGCGCTGGAAGAAGCCGGTGCGCCCCGGTGACTCGCTGCGGATCCGCATCGAGACGCTGGAGGCGAGGCCCTCCGCGAGCAAGCCGGACCGCGGCGCGCTCAAGCTGCGCCTGGAGGTCGTGAACCAGAACGGCGAGGTGGTGATGACGGAGGTGGCCAACGCCCTCTTCGCCCGCCGCCCGGCGCCGTAGCAGAACGACCCACACTTTGAGTTCCAGGGCTGACCTGGGTTACCAATACGCCCAAAGGAGAAGCCCATGTCCAACCCCAATGAGGTCGTTCCTCCTCCGGCGCCCAGCCGGCTGAAGCGCCCCGTGGAAGTGGTGCGCGCGGAGCTGCTGGCGGACGCCGACGTGAAGCAGCAGGCGGAGATGCTGAAGATCCCCGTCGCGCAGTACGTGGAGAAGATCCTCGACTACGCCATCCACCCGGACAAGCCGCCCCAGCTGGAGATCATCCCCGACGAGGAGCTCAAGGCCCGCGACCCGAAGATCGCCACGGTGGAGGAGATTGGCACCCACCTGCAGAAGATCATCGACGGCGAGGTCGTCATCAGCCCCGCCCAGCAGCGCGACGGCTTCAGCAGCGACAAGAGCCACGAGCAGCGCTACAGCGCCGCGCTGGGCTCCGCCAGCAAGCCCGGCCAGACCGTGGCCCCCAAGCCCGGCGCCGCCGTGGACCCCGCCGAGGCCAAGAAGGGCCCCATCCGGGGCTGAGCCGTCCCGCCAAGGCCCTGGAATCCCAGGGCTTTGCGGTGGGAGGCTCGGATAATCCCGGAACCGGAAACTTCTCCGGCGTCCCTCCGAGAATCCCACTGTCAGTCTCACTTCGAGGGCCCGCGCGGCCCTCCCCGAAAAGGATCAGACCATGGGTGGCATCGGCAAGGCTCTCGGCAAGGTGATGGACGTCGTCAAGCCGTTCGTGACGATGGTGAACCCGCTCCTGGGCGCGGCGATGAGCTTCGCCAGCGGCCTGATGCAGGGCAAGAACCCCCTCCAGTCGCTGCTGGGCGCGGCCACCGACCTCATCCCGGGCGGCGGCGTGCTCAAGAACGCGCTGGGGACCTTCGCCAACTCCGGCCTGATGGACGGCGCGGGCGGCAACAGCCTGCTGTCCGGCGCGCTGAACCTGGTGACGGGCAAGAACAAGGTCACCGACATCCTTGGCGACCTGTTCAAGTCCAACAAGAGCAACCCGCTCACCCAGCTGGGCATGAACAACGCGGCCGAGCTCGCCGCGCAGCGCATGTCGACGTTCGTCTCCTAGTCCATGAAGCCCGTCCGCTTCGACCCCAAGGTCCACCACGAGCTGCTCAACCTGTGGCGCAAGCCGTGGGATGAGACGATGACGCCGGAGGCCCTGCCGGAGTACGGCTTCGTGGTGCCGGACAAGGCGGCGGGCTTCCTGTACCGCACGGACAGCTCGGTGGCGTTGATTGAAGGCATCATCGCCGCGCCCGGGCTGACCAAGGAGGACCGCAACGAAGCGGTCAACGCCATCGTCGCCGCCGTCCGCGACGAGGCCCGGCGCCAGGGCTTCAAGCTGCTGTTGGGCTACTCGCAGCTGGACGCCATCAAGAACCGCGCGGAGCGCTTCGGCTTCATGCACGTGGGGCCCGGCTACCACATGGTGGCCCTGGACCTGACGAAGCCGGACCCGCCGGGACTCTGAAGAGACCCGCAGCTCCGCTCACGAAACACGACGGGCCCGAAGGGAGGATGTCCTCCTCCTTCCGGGCCCGCGGTGTTTCAGGGCCTCCGCCCGCGGTGCTTAAGCGGCGGTGCGGTGCAGGTAGTCGATGAGGTCGATCTTCGTGACGATGGCGACCACCGTCTCGCCGTCCTTCACCACGGCCACGTTGTCGCGCGCGAAGATTTCACGCAGCCGGTCGATGCTGGCCTCGGCGGACACGGCGCCCTGGAGCGGGGCGACGATGGGGTCGATGGCGTCCTGGAACTTCACCTTGTTGGCGACCAGGGCGTTGAGCAGGTCGTACTCGTGCACCATGCCCACGGCGCGCCCGTCGTCGGACACCACGGGCATCTGGCTGATGCCGTGGCTGCGCATGGTCTCCACCACGCGGTCCACGCGGTCACCGCGCTTCGCGGTCTTCAGGTCGCGGGGCTTCGCGCCGATGATGTCGCGCACCGTGCCGGCGCCCTTCTCCTGCATGAAGCCGTTGTCGCGCATCCACTCGTCGGAGTGGAACTTGCTGATGTAGCTGCTGCCGGAGTCCGGCAGGACGACCACGATGGTCTTCCCCTTGCCGACCTCCTTCGCCAGCTGCACCGCCACGTGCACGGCCGCGCCGGAGGAGCCACCCGCGAAGATGCCCTCCTCACGCGCCAGCCGGCGCGCGGCGTTGAAGCACATGCGGTCATCCACCTGGCGCACGTCGTCCACGACCTTGAAGTCCATGGCGCCGCAGAGCATGTCCTCGCCAATGCCCTCGACCTTGTAGACGTGCGGCTCGGTGAGCTTGCCCGTCTTGAAGTAGCCCTCGTAGACGGAGCCCTCCGGATCCACGCCGACGTTCTTCAGGCCGGGGATCTTCTCCTTGAGGAACTTGCCGGCGCCGCTCATGGTGCCGCCGGTGCCCAGGCCGGACACGAAGTAGTCAATCTTGCCGTCGGTCTGCTGGAAGATCTCCGGACCCGTCGTGTGGTAGTGCGCCTCGATGTTGTCCGGGTTGTGGTACTGGTTCAGCATGAACGCGCCCGGCGTCTCCTTGGCCAGCCGCTTGGACGTCTCGTAGTAGCTGCGCGGGTCCTCCGCCGGGACGTTCGTCGGCGTGACGACGACCTGGGCGCCCATGGCCTTCAGGCGGTTGATCTTCTCCAGGGACATCTTGTCCGGCATGGTGAAGATGCACTTGTAGCCCTTCACCGCCGCGGCCAGCGCCACGCCCATGCCGGTGTTGCCGGACGTGTTCTCCACGATGGTGCCGCCGGGCTTGAGCTTCCCCTCCCGCTCGGCCTTTTCGATGATGTAGAGCGCCATGCGGTCCTTGATGGACGCGCCGGGGTTCATGAACTCGCACTTCACGAGCACGGTGGCGTCGTTCGGACCGACGAGCTTGTTGAGCTTCACCAGCGGCGTGTGGCCAATGGCGGTGAGGATGTTCTGTTGGATGTCCATCGTGCGTGGCTTCCCGATAAAAAGTGAGGGTCGGGGCCTTATATGTGCTCCGCCCCGTCAGGGGGAACATGCCCGAAGGCGGGCCCCTTCCTGACGCAGGATGCCGCGACCGTGTGGGTGTTCCCTGGGGCTCCTCGTCGCGTAGGCGACAGGGCAGGCGGCCGCCAGACGCGTGGCCCACGCGGGCTTTGACCCGCCGCGCCGTGCCTCCGATACTCGCGGGCGTCTTTTCCCTCCCCCTCCGGAGC
>NZ_RAWC01000236.1:0-14021 GCF_003611685.1 Corallococcus sp. CA049B
CCCCCTCGCGTTTCCCATTTTCCAATCATTCATCCGTGCCCCCCGCGTGAGCCCTCCCGCGGCGCGTCCGGGCATGGCCGGGGTGCGTCACCGTTGGCGGCGAAAGCTGTCTCATCCTGTTTCACGCTGCTCTCCGCCTTGACGGCAGTGTCTTGAATTCCACAGGATGCGCCTCCAACCCACGAGGTCTGGCCAACCGGCCCGGACTTGAGCGTGCGGTGTTCTTCGTCGTGCCTCCCGTCAGTGCGGCCCTCGCCTGGAATCGGAGCGGAACATGCGTTTGAAGAGAGTGGTCCCCGTCGTCGTGTCGCTGTGTTGCGCCACCGCTTCCGCCCAAGAGCCGCGTGACAAGGAGGTCTACATCAGCCTCGGTTCCGACGCGGCGGGCACGGTGCGCTCGTCGTTGCGCGGCGGGAGCGCGCCCACGCTGGTGCGCGAGGCGAACGGGGTGAGCGTGCTCAAGCTCACCGAGTCCCAGCTGAGCGACGTCTCCTCCATCATGCACGAGCGGTATCACCGCTGCGCGGGCTTCATGGCGCACGACACGCAGGAAGAGGCGCTCGCGGCGCTCACGCCCGCGCAGCCGACGCAGTCGCTGGTGAGCTACACGCTGGACAACGGGGCGGTGGTCAACGCGCTGTTCTCCGGCCTCCAGGAGGCCAGCATCCGGAGCACCATCACCCAGCTGTCCAGCTACACGAACCGCTACTACAACAACTCCACCGGCGGCACGCAGGCGGCCAGCTGGCTGCGGGGCACCTGGGAGGGCTACGCCAACGGGCGCAGCGACGTGACGGTGGAGCTGTACACGCACTCCAGCTGGACCCAGCCCTCCGTCATCGCCACCATCACCGGCGAAGTCTTCCCGAACGAGGTGGTGGTGATTGGCGGCCACCTGGACTCCATCCAGCAGTACGCGTCCAGCCCCTCCACCGCGCTCGCGCCGGGCGCGGATGACGACGCCTCCGGTGTCGCCACCCTGTCGGAGGTGTTCCGGGTGGCGATGGCGAAGGGCTACAAGCCGGCGCGCACGGTGAAGTTCATGGCGTACGCGGCGGAGGAGGTGGGCCTCCTGGGTTCAAAGGCCATCGCGCAGGCGCACAAGGCCGCGAACGCCAACGTGGTGGGCGTGCTCCAGCTGGACATGACCAACTATCGCGGCTCCACGGTGGAGGTGTCGCTCGTCACGGACAACACCAACGCGGCGCAGAACGCGTTCCTGGGCAGCCTCATCGACACGTACACGGGCTACTCGCGCGCCAACATCGCGTGCGGCTACGGGTGCTCGGACCACGCGGCGTGGCACGCCCAGGGCTACCCGGCGTCCATGCCTTTCGAGGCGCGGTATGACCTGGGCGAGGAGAACCCCAACATCCACAAGGCCTCTGACACGCTGGCCAACAGCACGGACGGCACCAACTGGGGCACCGCCAACCACGCGCTGAAGTTCGCGCGCATCGGCGCCGCGTATCTGGCGGAGCTGGGCAAGGGCGGCCTCCCGGGCATGCCCACGGACACCGAGGACCCGACGGTATCGCTCACCGCGCCGGCGAGCGGCGCGACGGTGAACGGCACCACGAACATCACCGCGACGGCCAACGACAACGTGGGCGTCAACAAGGTGGAGTTCTTCGTGGACGGCGCGGTGAAGGGCACGGTCTTCTCCTCGCCGTACAGCTTCGCGTGGGACAGCCGCACGGTGGCCAACGGCAGCCACACGGTGGCGGCGAAGGCGTATGACAGCGCGGGCAACTCCGCCACCACGACGGCGCGCACGGTGACGGTGGCCAACGTGTCCACGACCGGCACCTACGACGGCACGTACAAGACGCTGCGTTGCGGCGCGGCGGCGGCCACCTGCGACAGCGGCACGCTCTTCAACGGCCGCGGCACCCGGGGCCCGGAGCTGAACACGCCCAACACGCTGCGCGGCACGTGCAAGGACGCCAGCAGCGGCACCTACCGCAACGACGAGTCCATGGAGGCCCTCAAGGTGGCCACCGTGGACGGCTCCAACTTCGCCGCGGGCAAGCAGGTGAAGGTGGAGGCCACCGTCTGGGCCTACGCCACCCCTTCGTCGGATCGGCTGGACCTCTACTACACGGCCAACGCCACCGCGACGACGCCCACCTGGACGTTGATCACCTCCGTCACGCCGCCGGGCGCGGGCCTGCAGACCATCTCGGCCACGTACACGCTGCCGTCCGGCGCCAACCAGGCCGTGCGCGCGCAGATGCGCTACGGCACCGGCGCCCCGACCAGCGCGTGCATCTCCGGCGAGTACAACGACCGCGACGACCTGATGTTCACCGTCCAGTAAGCAGCGTCTTGCTGAAGTGAAGTGACAGGGAGGGGATCCGGGCCGCCTGCCCGGGTCCCCTTCGTCTTTCAGGCGGCCCTGAGCCCTTCGAGCGGCAGCTCCACCACGAAGGTGGAGCCCAGGCCCGGCTTGCTGTCCACGGTGATGCGGCCGCCGTGCGCCTCCACCACCTGCCGGGCAATCCAAAGCCCCAGGCCCAGGCCTCCGCGTAGAACTGGGTGAGCTCCGGCCCCCAGGTGAGGATCATGGGGTAGCGCGACCCGAGCAGCGTCTTCACGAGCACTTCCCCAAGTCGGCTCCTGGTGGCTTCCCACTGCAAAGCTGCCCATCCGTCTGGAGTGGGGCACCTCCGGGTCGCCAGGCTGGCCGCCTGCCGGCGAGCAGCGGGCGGGCTGTCCTCCGCCGGGTACCCGTCCACCTTGGAGGGGGTGATGCCATCCCCCAGGCCGAGCCCCGCGCCCTGCGCGAGAATCATCCGACCGAGGGCGCGGAGCGGGGCCGGCGGTCGCCCCACACCAACGCCCGCTCCGGTGTCCGGCGCGTGAGTGACGCCCCCACGGCAACGGGCCCGGATTCCGGTGGCCCGGCCAGGGGTGTTGCTCTATGGGGGAGGCGTGCTCCACCGTCAGCTCCTGGACCATGCGAAGGCCGTGGCCCGCTTCGCGCCCGTACGGCCCGCGGTGAAGGCGGGCCTGCGCGCCGCGCTCGCGTTCTTCGTCCCCACCGTGGTGGGCAGCGCGCTGAACCTGCCGGGTGCCTTGTGGCTCGCGGTGGGCGGCTTCAACACGTCGTTCGTGGACAAGGGCGGCTCCTACCACGCCCGCTTCCGCGCCATGGGCGGCACCGCGCTGGCGGCGGCGGTGTCCGCGGTGCTGGGCGGCCTGGCGGGAATGCACCCGGGCCTGGCCATTCCCGCCACCGTGCTGTGGGTGACGGCGTGGAGCTTCGCGGGCGTGTACGGCGCCGCGGCGAACCTCACCGGCAACATCGCCGCCACCACCTTCGTCATCGCGCTGGGGCTGCCCGCGACCGGTGTCGTGAACGCGCTGGAGTCCGGCGCGGCGGTGCTGGGCGGCTCCGCGTGGGCCATGATGCTGTCGCTGGTGCTCTGGCCCATCCGTCCCTACCGGCCCGCGCGCAAGGCGGTGGCGGCGTGCTTCGACGCGGTGGCGGACTACGCGGAAGGGCTGTCGCGCACGGTCCAGGGCGCGCGCGAGGACGCCTGGCAGGCGCTCATCCAGGAGCAGCACGGGCGGATCCGCGAGACGCTGGAGCTGGCGCGCACCACGCTCGCGGCCACGCGCCAGGGCCGGGTGGAGCGCGGCCGGGGTGAGCGGCTGCTGGTGCTGCTGGAGTCCGCGGACGCGATGTTCATGGGGCTCATCGCCCTGGGCGAGCAGTTGGAGAGCCTGGGCCCGCCGGTGAGCGGCCCCGTGGGCGACCCGCGCGCGGCGGTGGCCGTGGCGCTGCTGGACTGCGCCAACACGGCCAGGGACCTGGTGCGGCTGGTGGAGCAGGAGGGCCGCAGCCGCAGGCCCCAGCCGGAGTGGGACGGACGCGCGCTGAAGGACGCGGTCGGAGACCTGGACGCGCGCGGGCTCGTCACGCGGCTGGAGCGGGCGCGGCTGACGGACATCGCCAGGCTGCTCACCGGGATGCGCGAGCGCGCGGACGTGGCGCTGGACACCGCGTGCCGGCTGCCCGGCCCCCTCACCGAGGCCCCTCCCCCCGCACGCGCGCTGGCCGAGGAGTCGCACGCGTCCCTGATGGACCCCGTGCGCGCGCACCTCACGCTGGACTCGGAGGTGCTGCGGCACGCGCTGCGCGTGGGCCTCACCACCACGGCGGCGGTCTACATCGCCAGCGTGTTCCGTCCGAACCACGGCTACTGGGTGACCCTCACCGTGCTCACCATCATGCAGCCGTACACCGGGCCCACCTTCCTCAAGGCGCTCCAGCGCGTGCTGGGGACGGTGGTGGGCGGCCTGCTGGCCATCGCGGTCGCGTCCTGGCTCCAGGACCCGCACGCGATGATGGGCCTCTTGTTCTGCACCGCGGCCCTGTGCGTGAGCCTCATCCCGCTCAACTACGGGCTGTTCACCATCTTCGCCACGCTCACCTTCGTGCTGCTGGCGGAGCTGGGCAGCGGGGACTGGACGCTGGCCCCGGTGCGCATCGTCAATACCCTCATCGGCGGCGCGCTGGCGCTCGCGGGCACCTTCTTCCTGTGGCAGCGCTCGGAGGAGCAGCGCTTCCCGGCGCAGCTGGCGGACGCGCTGCGCGCGGACCGCGAGTTCTTCGACGTGCTCTCCCGTGCGTGGAAGCAGGGCGGGACACCCGATGCGACGGCGCTAGCGGAGGCGCGCCGCAAGCTGGGGCTGGCCACCATCAACGCGGAGACGTCCTTCCAGCGCCTGCTCAACGAGCCGCGCTGGCGCACGGAGACGGTGGAGCCGCTGATGACGCTGCTCGCCTTCACCCGCCGGTTCGCCGCCGTCTGCACCCTGCTCGCCTCACGGACCTCCGTGCCCTCCACCCCGGCGGTGCAGGAAGCCCTGTCGCGCTTCGCGCGCGCCATGGACGCGAGCATGGAGGACCTGGCGGACGCGGTTCACCACGGCCGCCCGCCCAGGCCGCTGCCCGCCTTCGACGCGCTCATCGGCTGGAACGTCCCCACCCCGGACGCGGCCGGCGCGGCGATGGGCGCCGAGGCGCCCCTGCTCCAGTCCCAGTTGGAGCGGCTGGTGCGACAGCTCACCGTGCTCCACACCGCCGCCACCCGCCGCCTGGAGCCCCTTCCCTCGGCTCCACCCCAGGCCCAGGCATCCACGATTAACGGGTCCTAGCTGAACAACTTGAATAGGCTGCGGGCTCCTCCCTGGTGTCTGGAGTCCCCCATGTCCTCCTGGCTGTCCCGAGTCCCCCTGCAGGGCCTGCTGCTGGCCGCCTCCACCCTCCTGCCCCCCGTCGCGAGCGCGGCGAACGAGACCGTGCAGGTGTGGCTGACGACGACGTCCGGCAGCGCGCTGTCGAAGAAGCTCAACGCGGAGGCGAACAAGGCGTTCGGCCCGGAGACGGGCAGCGCCACGGCCATCGACGTGAACGAAGGCGTGACGTACCAGACGCTCGACGGGTTCGGCGGCGCGCTCACGGACTCGTCCGCGTGGCTCATCTTCAACTCGCCGCGGCGCACGGCCATCATGAACGACCTGTTCAGCGTGAGCGCGGGCGCGGGCCAGAGCGCCATCCGCCTGCCCATGGGCGCGTCCGACTTCTCACGCGACAACTACACCTACGACGACACCTGCTGCGACCTGAGCGACTTCTCCGTGGGTCACGACACGGCGTACATCCTGCCGCTCTTGAAGCAGGCGCGCGCCATCAACCCGGAGGTGAAGGTGTTCGCGGTGCCGTGGAGCGCGCCCGCGTGGATGAAGTTCAACAACTCGCTCACCGGCGGCGGCTACCTGCGCAATGACCTGTACGGCACCTACGCGAACTACTTCGTGCGCTTCGTGCAGGCCTACCAGGCGAACGGCGTGCCCATCCACGCGCTGAGCCTCCAGAACGAGCCGCACAACGCCAACGGCGGCTACGCGACGATGCAGATGGAGTCCAACGACCAATCCGTCTTCGCCGCCCAGCACCTGCGCCCCGCGCTCAACGCCGCGGGCTTCAACGGCGTGAAGGTGCTGGCGTGGGACCACAACTGGCACGACGGCTCGGGCCCCGCGGGCTACCCGCATGAGGTGATGGCCTACAACGGCGGTCAGGCGCAGAGCGCCGTCGCGGGCGTGGCGTACCACTGCTACGAGAGCCCCGAGGGCAGCTACAGCGTCCAGTCCGCCTTCCACGACGCCTACCCCGCCAAGGAGGTGCACTTCACGGAGTGCACCGGCGGCTTCTGGGCCACCAACGCCGCGGCGAACCTGGAGTGGGCGCTGCAGAACAACCTCTTCGGGCCGCTGCGCCACTGGTCGCGCACGTCCTTCTACTGGAACCTGGCGCTGGACCCGAACCACGGGCCGCGCGTGGGCGGCTGCGCGGACTGCCGGGGCATGTTCACCGTGGACAACGCCGCGGGCACGTACACGCGCAACGAGGAGTACTACGCGTGGGCGCACCTGGCGAAGGTGGTGCGGCCGGGCGCGGTGCGCGTGGGCGCCACGTCGCTGGGCAACAACAACATCGAGACGCTCGCCTTCCGCAACCCGGACGGCTCGCGCGCGCTCATCGCGCTGAACTCGAATGACGGCGCCACGCTGTCCTTCAAGGTCCGCTGGAACGGCCAGGCCTTCGAGTACACGCTGCCGCCGCGCTCGGTGGCGTCCTTCCAGTGGGGCGGGACGTCCAGCCCGCCGGGGCCGTGGTACCGGCTGGTCAACAAGGCCACCGGCAAGTGCGTGGACATCGTGGGCCCGTCCGCGGCGGACGGCACCGGGCTGCACCAGTGGGCGTGCCACACGGGGACAAGCCAGCAGTGGTCCCTGGTGGCCACGGACAGCGGCTATTCCCGGCTGGTGTCGCGCTACAGCGGCAAGGCGGTGGACGTGGCGGACGCAAGCCAGGCGGACGGCGCGCGCGTGCAGCAGTGGTCCTGGGCGGGCGGCGCGAACCAGCAGTTCAAGCCGGTGGCCACCACTGGCGGCTACACCCGCTTCGAGGCCCGCCACAGCGGCAAGGTGCTGGACGTGAGCAACTGCTGGGCGAGCGGCGACGGGGCCACCGTCCAGCAGTGGGTCTGGTCCAACAACGACTGCCAGCAGTTCCGCCTGGAAGCCATGCCCTGATCAGGGCACCGTCCACGAACAGCTCACCCGCCGTGCCCTTCATGCCCCCGTGCCCATCCGGGCCGGAAATCCGGCCCCGCGACGTGTCCGGCATCCTGCGCTTGTCCGCCCGCCTGCGGAAAGGCTGACGGCTCCAGCGCCGGATCCGTCCTGGGGGCAACACCCGGCCGGCCGCCCGGCGCACTCCCGCCGATCTTTTTCGATGCGGGTGGTTCCATTCGCCGCTCGCGCCCCCACTGTTTCCGCTGCACCCACCGCCGTGAATTCCTCCGACGCCAAGATCGCCCACGCAGGCCGCACCGCCGTCACGGTCCTCAACGTCAACGACGACCCGGCGACGCTGTACCTGCTCAGCCTCACGCTGAAGCAGGGCGGCTACCAGGTGCTCGAGGCCACGGGTGGACGCGAGGCGCTCCGGCTCGCCCAGGGCCAGCCCGACCTGGTGCTGCTGGACGTGCACATGCCGGACATCGACGGCTACGAGGTCTGCCGCCGCCTGCGCGCGGACGAGGCCACGCACGACCTGCTCATCGCCCACCTGTCGTCCGTGTCCGTCCAGCGCGAGGACCGCGTGCGGGGCCTGGCCCAGGGCGCGGACGCGTACTGGACGCGGCCCCTGGCGGAGGACGAGCTGCTCGCGAACATCGAGGCGCTCCTGCGCCTGCAGACCCGCGCCCGCGACGCCGTGCGCGCGCGCGACCGGTTCCTCAGCATCGCCGCGCACGAGCTGAAGACGCCCCTCACCGTGCTGCGCCTCAACCTGGAGCGCGCGGTGGAGATGGTGGTCCACGACGCGGACGAGGACAGCGCCATGGGCAAGCGCCTCACGCCCGCGGTGCGCCACCTCACGCGGCTGCAGAACCTGGTGGACAACCTGCTGGACGTGTCCCGCCTGTCCACCCAGGGCGTGGCGCTCTTGGTGGACACGGTGGACCTCTCCCAGGTGGTGCGCGAGCAGGTGGAGCGCTTCCAGGCCCCGGCCCGCAGCGCGAACGTGGCCCTGACGGCGGAGCTGCCGGACGCGCCCGTCCTCCTCTTCGGAGACCCGCGCCTGCTGGAGCAGGCCGTGGGCCACCTGCTGTCCAACGCCATCAAGTTCGGCGAGGACCGGCCCGCCAGGGCGCGCCTGTCCACGCACGAGGGCCACGCGGTGCTCGCCGTGGAGGACCAGGGCGTGGGCATCGCGCCGGAGGAGCACTCGCGCATCTTCCGCCGCTTCGAGCGCGTGGCCTCCGGAGGCCGCTTCGACGGGCTGGGCCTGGGGCTCTACCTGGCCCAGGAGATCGCCGCCGCGCACGACGGCACGTTGAGCGTGAGGAGCGCCCTGGGCCAGGGCGCGTGTTTCGAGTTGAGGCTGCCCCTGCATCGCACCCAGCGGTACTGACGCTTCCATAGGGAGAACGATTCGTGTCGAACACCGAAGACGCTGACGGCGGCACGCCGTCCAGCGAAGGCAAGAGCCCGGCGAAGCGCCTCGTCACCAATGTCCCCCGGTTGGACTTCATCACCAAGGGCGGCCTCATCCAGGGCTCGTCCTACGCCATCATCGGCCCACCGGGTTCCGGCAAGACGGTGCTGGCCAACCAGATTGCCTTCCAGCACGTGAAGAACGGCGGCAAGGCGCTCTACGTGACGCTGCTGTCGGAGTCGCACGGGCGCATGCTGGAGAACCTGTCGCAGATGACGTTCTTCGACGCCGGCGTCATCCCGGACCGGCTCCAGTACCTCAGCGGCTACCGCGACCTGGAGCGCGACGGGCTCAAGGGCCTGCTGGAGCTCTTGCGCAAGAACGCCCAGGTCCACGGCACCACGCTGCTCATCATCGACGGCATGGACGCGGCGAAGGAGTTCGCCCGCTCGGACCTGTCCTTCAAGCGCTTCCTCCAGGACCTGCAGACCTTCTGCAGCATCCTGGGCTGCACCACGCTGCTGCTCGCCCCGCACCATGAGGGGGAGGTCCACCCGGAGAACACCGCGGTGGACGGCATCTTCCAACTGTCGCTGTGGCTGCACGGCCCGCGCGCGGTGCGCGAGCTCATCGCCATCAAGTTCCGCGGCGGGCCGTCCCTGCTGGGCCGCCACGAGGTGGAGATCAGCAACCAGGGCATCGTCATCCACCCGCGCACGGAGGTGCAGTTCGCGCACCCCGCCGCGGAGGGGAGAGAAGACCGCATCCGCATGCCCTTCGGCATCCCCCGCCTGGACGAGGCGCTCCGGGGCGGCGTGCTGTCCGGCTCCACCACGCTGCTGTTGGGCGCGCCCGGCACGGGCAAGACGCTCCTGGGGCTGCACTTCCTCCTCGAAGGCGCGCGCGCGGGCCAGCCGGGCGTCTACTTCGGCTTCTTCGAGACGCCCCCCCGCCTGATTGAAAAGGCGGAGGGCACCGGCATGGGGGACCTCAAGAAGTACGTGGACGAGGGCCTCATCGAAATCCAGTGGCAGCCGCCGCTGGAGCACAACATGGACTCGCTGGCGGAGCGGCTGCTGGAGCGCATCGAGGAGCGCAAGGTGGACCGCCTGCGCCTCTTCATCGACGGCGTGTCCGGCTTCCGCTCCGCGGCGGTGTACCCGGACAGAATGGGGCGCTTCTTCTCCGCGCTCACGCACCAGCTGCGGATGATGGACGTCACCACGCTGTACTCGGATGAGACGCCCCTGTTCAGCCCCGGCGTGGACATGCCCCAGCCGGAGGCCGCGTCCACCGTGGAGAACGTCATCCTGGTGCGCTACGTGGAGCTGCGCTCGCAGCTCTACCGGCTGCTCTCCATCATGAAGATGCGCGAGAGCGCCTATGACAGCGGCATCCGCGAGTTCTCCATCAGCGAACAGGGCATCCAGGTCGCGGGCACCTTCGAGAGCGCGGAGAGCATCCTCACCGGCCACGCGCGCCTGTCCGGCGGCGAGAGCTCCCGCACCGACCGCGTGAAGTCCCCCCTGGGCGCGAAGAAGAAGCAGGGCCGCAAGGCGCCAGCGAAGAAGAAGCCGGGCTCGAAGAAGGCTCCGGCGGGCACGTCCCGGCGGAGGCGCTCATGAAGACCGTGCTCGTCGTGGACGATGAGCTGGACATCGCGGAAGCCATCCAGGCCATCCTGGAAGAGGAGCAGCTGCGCGTCGTCGTCTGCGGCAACGGCCGCGAGGCGATGGCCAAACTCAAGGAGGAGAAGCCCGACCTGGCCATCATCGACGTGATGATGCCGGTGATGAACGGCTACGAGACCATCGACGCCATCCGCAAGGACGGCACCCACCGCTTCCCCATCCTCGTCATGAGCGCCATCCAGCCGCCCAAGGCCAAGATGGAGGAACAGCAGTGGGCCGGCTTCCTCAAGAAGCCCTTCGCCCTGCGAGACCTGGTGGACACCGTGGAGCGGCTGACGTCGTCGTAGGTTCCGCTCTCACTTTTTCAGCGCAAAGCATCCGCGGCGGGCAGGCAACCGGCGCGGGTGCTTCCGATTGAAATCGAAATACCGCGCGCGCACAGTGGGTCCACCTGACGCGACGCAGCCATGCCCACTGAAGTCGAGCCGACACCCTCCCGAGAGCCGGGCCTGTTCCGCCTCACCTGGCCCATCTTCTTCGAAATCTTCCTCTTCATGCTGATGGGCACGGCGGACACGCTGATGCTCAGCGGTGTGTCGGACGCAGCCGTCTCCGCGGTGGGCGTCGTCAATCAGTACGTCTTCATCTGCATCCTGGTGATGGAGGTGGTGAGCCACGGCGCGTCCATCGTCGTGTCGCAATATCTCGGCGCGAAGCGCGGCACGGAGGCGGCGCGCATCGCGGCGCAGGCCATCACGATGAACTTCCTCCTGGGGCTCGCGGTGAGCGGCGGCCTGCTGGTGTCCGCGGACTTCATCCTGGGGCGGATGAACCTGGAGCCCCAGACGCTGGCGTACGCGAGCACCTACTGGCACATCGCGGGCGGCTTCCTCTTCCTCCAGGCGCTCATCAACGTCTTCTCCAGCCTCATCCGCACGTACGGCTTCACGCGGCAGTCCATGTACGTGGCACTGGGAATGAACGTGGTGCACGTGGTGGGCAACTGGGTGCTCATCTTCGGCCACTTCGGCGTGCCGGCGCACGGCGTGGCGGGCGCGGCCATGTCCACCGTCTTTAGCCGCGCGATGGCGGTGGGCGTCTTCGCGTGGATGCTCTGGCGGGTGATGGACGTGAAGATGCGGCCCACGCACTTCGTGGCGCTGACGCGTGAGTACGTGCGGAAGATTCTCCGCGTGGGCGTGCCGTCCGCGGTGGAGCAGCTGACGTACCACGCGTGCCAGACGGTGTTCCTGTACTACGTGACGTACCTGGGCCCGGCGGCGCTGGCGTCGCGGCAGTACGCCAACGCCATGTCCCAGTACGTGTTCCTGTGCAGCCTGGCCATCGGCATGGGCACGTCCATCATCGTGGGACGGCTCGTGGGAGCGAAGCGCTCGCAGGACGCGTACGCGCGCGTGCTCAAGAGCCTCAAGTGGAGCATCGGCATCACGGTGGCGGTGGACCTGACGGCCATCCTCTTCCGCGAGCCGCTCATCCGCCTCTTCACGCACGACGGCGACATCCTGCGGCTGACGTCACAGGTGTTGGTGCTGAGCCTGCTGCTGGAGACGGGCCGCTCGTTCAACCTGGTGCTGGTGAACGCGCTGCGCGCCGCGGGCGACGCCACCTTCCCGGTCATCATGGCGATGATCTCCATGGTCTGCATGAGCCTGCCCCTGGGCTACTACCTGGTGTTCCACCTGCACCTGGGTCTCTCGGGCGTGTGGCTCGCGGTGGCCGCGGACGAGTGGACGCGCGGCCTGGCCATGTGGATGCGCTGGCGAAGCCGCGCGTGGGAGCGCCAGTCGCTGGTGTCCCCGGCGGAGGCGCCGGTGGTGATGGCGCACTGAAGAGGGCTTGAAAGCGCGCCCGCCCTGCACGCCTGCACGGGGCGGCCGGGCGCGCTCCAGCCCCGGCCCCTTCCGCTGGACGCGCCGCATCCCACTTTTGGTGAGCCGCGTTCCAGGCCAAACCAGGAGGTGCCCATGCTCGCCGTCGTCTACAAAGAGAACAACCAGGTGAAGGTGGAGGAGGTGGAGGATCCGAAGCTGGAGTCCCCCACCGACTGCGTCATCCGCGTCACCTCCGCCGGCATCTGTGGAAGCGATCTGCACATGTACGAGGGCCGCACCGCGTCCAAGGCCGGACAGGTGTTCGGCCACGAGAACATGGGCGTCGTGGAGCAGGTGGGCCCCGGCGTCAGGAGCATCAAGAAGGGCGACCGCGTGGTGCTGCCCTTCAACATCGCCTGCGGCACCTGCTTCGACTGCGTGCGAGGCCGCACCGAGGCGTGCCTCGTCGCCAACCCGGACGCGCCGCACGCGGGCTACGGCTACGCGGGCATGGGTCCGTACCGCGGTGGACAGGCGGAGCTGCTCCGGGTGCCCTGGGCGGACTACAACTGCCTGAAGATCCCCGGGCAGCCAGGCGACGACCTGGAGGACGACTTCCTCCTCTTGTCGGACGTGTTCCCGACCGCGTACCACGGCACCGAGCTTGCGAACGTGCGGCCGGGCGCCACCGTGGCCGTCTTCGGCGCGGGGCCCGTGGGCCTGCTCGCCGGCTACTGCGCGCTCCTGCGCGGCGCCTCGGAGGTCTACGTGGTGGACAGCGTCCCGGAGCGCCTGGCCAAGGTGAAGGAGATGGGCGCCATCCCCATCGACTTCACGAAGGGGGACCCGGTGAAGCAGATATTGGACCTGCGCCGCGGCAACCCGCTCATCATGGGCGCGCTGCGCCCGGGTGAGGAGAAGGCCATGGGCGTGATGTGCGGTATCGACGCCGTGGGCTACCAGTCGCGCGACATCCGGGGCGCGGACGCGCACGGCGGCCGGGAGAAGCCCACCCAGGTGCTGGAGCAGCTGGTGGAGCTGGTGAACCCCACGGGCTCCATTGGCGTCGTGGGCGTCTACATGGCCCCGGACCCCGGCGCGCCGGACGAGAACGCGAAGCAGGGCATCTACCCGCTGCCCTGGGCCAAGGTGTTCGACAAGGGCATCACCGTGGGCACCGGCCAGACGCCGGTGAAGCGCTACAACCACTTCCTGCGGGATCTCATCATCGCGGGCCGGGCCAGGCCGAGCATGATCGTCAGCCACCGCCTGCCGCTGCAGGACGCGCCGGACGCGTACAGGAAGTTCGACGCACGCAAGGACGGTTACACCAAGGTCATCCTCAAGCCCCAGCTGAGCCCCAAGGCCCGCGCCTAGGGCCCCCTGTCCGCGGGTCCCAGGGTGTGCACACCCTGGGGCCCCGGCGGTATAAGGTCCGACGGTGGACGCACTGGACAAACCCTCGACCGTGCTGGTGGTCGAAAGCTACGACGACCTGCGCGAGGCCCTGGCGGCCCTCCTGGTGTTGGAGGGCTACACGGTGCTGTCCGTGCCCACGGCCACGCAGGCCCTGGACGTGCTGTCCCGGATCCCCGACATCCCCTCGCTGGTGCTGCTCAGCCTGATGCTGCGCAACCCGGAGGACCAGCGCCTCCTCACCCGGCTGCGGAACCTGGGCCTGACGTCGAGGCTGCCGGTGCTGGCGCTCACCGCGGACCCGGACCTCCAGGCGGCCCCGCCCGGGACGGTGGGCCTCCTGGGCAAGCCGGTGCGCACGGAGGTGCTCCTGGCCGCCGTGGACCGCTACCGGACCCGGCACTGAAGGCCGACGTCAGGCGCTGATGTAGGCACGAAAACACGGCAACTCCGGGCGGCAAGGGTCGATAATCCATCAACGTCCACCGTCTCGGTGGTTCGAGGGGGAAGACCCAACATGTCCAGAATTGGTGAGTCGATTGGCGGCGCCATCGCGGCGCGAGTGCAGCAGGCGCTGACCCCGCAGGTCCGCCCTACCCCGCCGCCCCCGGCCCCGCCGGTCGC
>NZ_RAWC01000237.1:0-13951 GCF_003611685.1 Corallococcus sp. CA049B
GCCCTGGCCTCCCGCCCCAGTTGGCCCCCGCCGGGCTGGGCGGGCTTCCTCAAGACGTGCGCGGGGGCCTCCGCAGCGGCAGCCCTCCAGTTGGGCTGCCCGGGAGCCCAGGTGCGGCCCGAACCGGGCGACTGCCCCGCCAAGGCCGTTGACGCCATGTTCAACCGCAAGCGTGAGGACGGGCTGCGCATGCTGCCCACCGACAACTTCAGCATCATCCTGGACAGGCGACAGCCCAAGAGCAGGGATCATGAGGGCGTCTTCGCGGACGGTCCCGTGACGGGTGAGATCTATGACAGCGACATTCCGGAACTTCCAGAAGGCACGCTCCTGTCAGGCTACCTGTGGACTCGCGGCGAGGTCTTCATCGGCCGGTACACGGAAGTGCACCTGCCGGATGGCCGGACCCTGCCGGTCTGCATCGAACTGGGCGATGCCAACACTCAAGGCTATTACCCGCCGTTTCCCGGCTCCAAGCCAGGAGCGGTGATCATGAATCGCATCGTCCCGGCCATCCCCGTCCAGCGCTGGCACTGACGCCGCCAACGTCAAACGCCTTTACAAACAAGTCCTCTCACCCCACACCCCGGGTGAACACGATTTCGGGGTGATTGAACCCGCCGCGTCGTTCCCGGCGGAAGGCGCGGGCACTACCTTGCAGCTCCCTTCGCGGGAATGCCTCTCGCGCGAGGTGCAAGGAATTGCCCCTCCATGACCCGACCGTCTGACTTTCCGCCCGACAGGGGTGTGGTCCTCTTCACGCAAGGAGACACCGCCTACGAGTTCTACCGGGACCTGGGGACCGGCCGCGTGGGCGAACGCGTCCTGCTCGCCCAGCTGCGCACGCCCCGGGGGCTGGGCTCCAGCGTGGTGCTCAAGTGCCTCCCCCGGCCCGACACGGCGGAGGAGGCCGAGAACTTCCAGCGCGCCCGCGCCCGGCTGGAGGAGGAGGTGCGGCTGGCGCGGCACATCCAGCACCCGCGCATCGCCCGCATCCATGGGCTCGTGGAGCTGACGCATGGGCTGTGCGTGGTGATGGAGCACCTGGAGGGGCTGACGCTCGACACGTTGTTGTCGGTGGCCCAGGCGCGCGGGCGCTACTTCTCCGAGTCCTTCATCCTCCATGTGGGCGCGGAGGTCGCGGCGGCGCTGGACCATGCGCACACCCGCACGGATGAGGCGGGCACGCCGCTGGGCATCGTCCACCGCGACGTCAACCCGGGCCGCGTCCGCCTGGGGCCGCGAGGCGAGGTGCGGCTGACGGACTTCGGCATCGCGCTCTCCCGCCTGACGGGGCGGGTGGCGACGTCCTTTCCACGGGCCCAGGGGGACGTCCTCTACGCCGCGCCGGAGGCCTTGCTGGGCGAAGCCGTGGACGCGCGGACCGACCTCTTCTCCCTGGGCCTGACGCTGCTGGAGTTCGCCACCGGCCGGCACCTCTACGACCCGGGCCACCTTCTCGCGGAGGAACTGGAGGCGCGGCTGTCGAAGGAGGAGCAGGAGCAGGTGCTCGCCGCGTCGGTGGCGTCCCTGGGACTGGAACTGCCCCCGTTCGCGGAGGATGCGCTCCGGTGCGCCATGGTCTTCCGCTCCGAGGACGTGGAGCGCGCGGCGCAGGGGCTGTCCGTGCCGCTCCGGGACATCCTCCACACGCTGCTGCGGCGCGACCCCGCCGAGCGCTTCGCCACCGCCACCGAACTGGAGTCCGTGCTGCGCGCGAGACAGGCGCAGCAGCCACCCTATTCGGGCGAGGACGCGGTGAAGGAGGTCCAGCAAGCCCTCGCGGAGGCGGACACCCTGCTCTGGGACATCGAGGTGCCGGACGACGAGGGCGGTATCTCAGTCCCCGTCGAGGACGAGATTCCAACCCAGCCCGCCTCCCCCCGCGACGCAAGGGGCCCGCTCAAGACGCAGCGCCACCCGGATGAGGTGACGACGGCTCCCGGCCGGGCAACGTGAGCCGGGGCGAGCGCCCATCGACCGCAGCGACAGAGTGCCGGACCCTCTACTGCTGCTCAAAGGTGGCCACGCACCAAGAGCATCCGGTGACCCATTTTTTCAGCCATGTCTTGGATGAAGCGCCCTGACAGCGGAGGCCAATTCCAGAACTTGAATCCCAAATTCCCGAAGCCCCACGGAAACTCGCCGTTCCATTCCACGAGCCGCTCGGGCTTCCCACATTTCGGGCACCCAAATTCTGCGCCGTCGTTCCCGCTGTACCAATCGTCAACCGCCTCCGACCAACCGTCCTCGGGCTCGAATCGCGCGCCGCACGCACGACACGCCAACTCACCTCCGATGGTATAGAAGACGGTTCGGCCCACCTCGATTTGGAGGCCGTTCGTCAGAAGGCTCAAAATCCCCGTCTCTTCGTCGGGCCCCGCCACCGCAGCGCGATACCCGAGCCCCGGTCGATGCCCCAAATCTCCAAGGGCCGAGTCCGTCAGCCCCCCTTCAATGATGCGTCGCGCGACGAGCCAGTCACGTACCTCGGCCGCAAGACGAGGGGCCTCATCCGCGGATGCGTCCCTGTCCACGATTATCTGAAAGGAATCACCCATGAGAGGCAAGGTATCCGCACAATCAGTGCACGGGCCACCTTTCCGTCGTGTCCCTCAACACCAGCCACCCCGAGAAGTGTAGAGCGCAACTCGCCACAAGCTCGTACACACCCAGTGAGTCAACATGCGCAGGTAGCAGTCCTCGAGTTTCTCCCCGCCCTGGAGCCTCCCGTTCACGGCCCGGGCAACAGGTGCCCGGGCCGCGGAGTGTCACCAGATGCTGGCGCCGCCGTTACGGGTGGCTGGCGGGGTCCGCGGGGTTCGTGCCCGCGGCCCGCTCATCCCCGTCCAGGAAGCCGTCCAGGTCCCGGTCGATGCCCACGCGCTGACCGGAGCCCGGCGGCGTGCAGGTGTACGTCAGCACGCCCTGGTTCGCGGCCACGCCCGAGCGCAGCGACGCGGACGGCACCAGCGGCAGCGCCGCGCGGTCCGCCTTGAACTGCCCGCTGCCCAGGTAGCGGAAGCCCATCTCGTACGTGCCCGCGCGGCCCTTGGCCACCAGGTCGCACTCGCCCGCGTCCGCGCGCGCCATCAAGAGGTCGATGCGCGTCCCCACCACCGCCGCGTTGGTCGCGGTGAGCGTCACCTGCTGGCCCACGATGGGCGCCAGGTTGGTCTCGAAGGCGAACATGTATTCCTCCATGTCCTTCTTCGCCTGGAAGCCCGCAGGCGTGTCCGGGATGCCCACCTGGTTGAAGATGGGGTGGAAGTCGAAGCCGCTGTTGAAGAGGAACAGCGTGGGGATGGCGCCGTCGCTGTTGAAGCCCGTGCCGCGCACCTGGTCCCCCAGGAACGGATCCACCGGCGTGTTGCCGAAGGGGAAGCCTGCGCCGAACATGCCGACCTTCTGGTACAGGTTCCGCAGGTGCGGGACCTTGGGGAACAGCGGCTCCGCGTCGAAGGAGCTGCGGCCGTCCGTGCCGAAGAAGCCCTTGAAGGGGCCCTCGCCCGGGTTCGCGTTCACGTCCACGCGGTGGCAGGACTCGCACGACCCCGGGAAGAAGCTGGTGGTGTTCGTAAAGAAGTCCTTGCCCGCCGCCTGCGAAGCCGTGAGCGAGTTGTCCAGCTTGCGGATGGGGTTGGGCGGGTAGACGACCTGGAGGATGAAGTCGGAGAACTTCTGCATCTCCACCTCCGACAGCTGCGAGCTGCGGCCCAGGAGGTCCTTGAACGCGGGGTTGAACTGCTTGAAGGCCGCGACCTCGTCGAAGGTGCCGCTGTTGGGCTGCGCGCTGGGCGCGCTGTCGCCGCCGGTGCGGTCCCCTCGCCAGTGCATGGGGCCCTGGTTCGCCATGCCGCGCAGGCTCTGCGTGGACAGGGGGCCCTTCATCGGGTGGAAGGACGTGTCCTGACCGAACGTGGGGTCCGTGCCGAACTCCGGCAGCACCGGCACGACGGGGTTGTAGCTCGCCTTCACGTCCCCGTCCGGGTTGCCCAGGTCCCAGGTCGTGCTGTCGAAGTCGCCGAAGATGTGGCAGCTGCCGCAGGACGAATCGCCGTGGCTGGAGCTGTTGCGCGCGTCGTAGAGGAACGGGCGGCCCTGCACCACGCTGACCGGCTCCGGGTTGAACATGGGCAGGTGCGCGACCTCCGTCTTCGTCGCGGTGTTGACGACGGAGATGGCGTTGTCGAAGCGGGTGAGCACGTACAGGCGCCCCCGGGCCTCATCCAGCACCAGGCCGGTGGGGCCTCCGCCCGTCAGCGCGACCTGGTTCGCGGTGGAGGGCGTGAAGGTGCCGGACTCCAGCTGGGACGTGGCGTACACGCCCAGCTTCGACGAGCCGAACGCGGCGACCCAGAGCGTGGCGCCATCCGACGTCACGGCCATGCCCGTGGGCTGCGCGAGGCTCTTCTCGCTCTCCGCGTTGGGCGTGGCCGCGCAGCAGGCCGCGTAGTTGATGTGCGTGTTGAGGTGGCGGGGCGTGACGGAGGGCGCGCTGGGGTTGCCCAGCACCGTGATGCGGCTCTCGTGCAGGTGGCCGCGCAGGGTGCTGCCCGTCAGGGTGCCGGGGCCCTCGAAGCGCAGGTCGTTTCGCGCTTCGGTGTTGCTCACGTAGACCTTCCCGCTCACCGGGTTGACGGCCATGTTGAACAGGATGGTGCCCACGCCGGCGTAGGTGCCCGCCGCGCCGGACACCTGCACGGGCGGGTTGGCGGTGGCGGAGATGGCGAAGACGTCCTTGTCCGGCAGGGAGAAGCGGACGTACTCGGTCCACGGGCGGTTGAGCACGTCCACCCAGTCCTCTCCGTTGTACTTCACGATGACGGAGACCTCCGGGGCGGGGATGCCCTGGTGGTTGACGTTGGGGCCGGGCACGCCGCCCACGGACTCGCCGCCGTTGGGCACCAGGCTCTCATGCACCACGGAGGTGCGGTTGCCGGAGTGGAACGCGGCCGCGTACACCCGGCTGCCGTCCGGCGTGGCCGCGAGCGCGCGAGGCGTGTCACCGAACAGGGTGAGGCGGGTGAGCGGCGTGCCGCCCAGCGTCGTGCCCAGGTTCTCCGAGTCGAACACCCAGACGTCCGCGCGGCCCACGCCCGGCGTGGTGAGCTGCGGGTCGAACCCCGTGTTCTGGCCACGGTGCGCGGCGGTGATGAACGCGCGCTTCCTGCCCGTGCCCGCGAAGACGATGTCGCGGGGCTCGTCGCCCACGAGCAGCGTGCGCGCCACGCTGCCGCCCTTCCCGTCCGCGTCCACCTTCACGACGCTGACGCTGTCGGACAGGTGGTTGACCACCCAGACCTCGCTGTTGGTGCGCGCGGCCACGGCCACGGGCTCCAGCCCCACGGGCACGGAGCCCTTGTGGGTGAGGCCGCTGGTGCCCACCTGGAAGATCTCCAACCGGTTGTCCGGCGTGTTGACGGCGTAGAGCCACTGGCCGTTGGGAGACAGGGCCAGGGGACGCACCTGGCCACTCTCGAAGACGGTGAAGTGCTGCGCCTGCGACGGGCTGCCCATGGCGAGGCCCAACAGCAGCGTCGCCGCGGACGCGGTGCGCTGGAGGACGCGGCGCACCGCCGGGTGTCTGGCTTTCATGAATGTCTCTCGGGGAAAGGGGGATGGGGACCCCCAGCTTCACTGTAGGGATGGCGTCTGACCTTGAGGGACGGGTGAACCCGGACCCGGTGGAATCGTTGCGCGGCGCAACGACTCCCTCCCTGTGTACGCAGTGAGGGGCGTTCCCTGGTCGATGGCGCCTTCTACCGGGGCCAGTCGCGCAGGAGCCTTTCGGCGGACTCCTGCTGGTCCCACCGCACGCGGCCGGTCAGCGTCAGGCCCCCGCGCTCGATGCGGATCCTCCGCCACACCGGGGAGCCCGGCACGTAGCGCGCCTCCGCGCGGGACCAGGCCAGACCGCCGGTGGCCTCCACCATGCGCATCACACAGGCGTCGAACTCCGCCTCCGGCAGCCAGCGCAGCGCGGCCAGCACCTGGTCGGACTCGAAGCCGCGCAGCGCGGACGGATGGCCGGTGACGGCCCTCAGGGCCTGGGGGCCCTTGCCCTCCGGGATGAAGGAGAGGCCCTGGGGTCCCAGCACGCAGAAGCCCTTGCGCTTGCCGAGCTTCGCGGGAAACACCGCCACGCTGTCCAGGCGCACGCCCGTCCGGGCCGCGCCGCGCAACGGGGGTTGCCGGTGCAGTTCCACGAGGAGGGCCAGCTCCGCCGCATCCCGGAGGGCGGGCGCGTGCCACCGGCGGTCGCCGTCCACGCGCAGGTCCCAGGCCCGCTCCACCCGGACGCAGCCATCCCCGATGGTGCCCAGCCGCACCTCCTGGAGAGGCCCGAACGTCGGCTTCCAGAGCAGCCGCTCGCTGGTCAGCTTCGCGTGCCCCGAGCGCAGCAGGTCCCAGAGAAGGGGGCCCATGCCCGTCCCCACGAAGAGGGCGACCGCCAGGCTCTTCAAGCCGGGGGGCGCCAACACCCAGGCCGCGAGCGTCGCGGGCAGACCGAAGCACCAGACCCAGCCGTAGTACGCAGGCAGCTCCGCGCGAAACCGCCTCTCGCGGTCCTCCCGTGCCCCCTGGGCGACGGCCTCGTAGACGAGCACCTCTCCCGGATTCAGCGCCCAGCGCACCTCCTGGGACACCAGCGCCTCCAGCCGCGTCAGCGCCTCTTCCAGCGACACGCCTTCGGGCGCCACCGTCAGCACGTCCAGCCTGCGCCGGGCCAGCCGCGTCAGCCGCTCCCGCCGCGCCGACAGCTCCCGCGCCGCCTTCAACACGGGCGTGTCGTCCGGCCAGGCCTCCTGCACGGCGCGACGCTGGACGCGCTCCAGCGCCTCCGCCACCGCCTGGGCTTCGGCCACGAGCGCGGGCACCAGCTCCGGACGCCGCGTCAGCGCGCGCCGCCACCGCCGGCCGGACAGCGCCTTCTCCAGCGCCGCGTACGGCCGCCTCGCCGCCGCGAGGACCTCCGCGCGACCCTCCAGCTGACGCTCGACGTCGGCCACCGTGAGGCCTGGCGGAGCAGTGCTGGGACGTGACCGCTCGGGCATCGCGCGGGACAGCATAGCCCCGCGCGCGACAGGCCGCCGGATGCGAGCCCGCGGCTACTCCACCGGAGGCTCCAGCTCCAATCGCTCACACTGACGCAGCATCTCCGCCGCGTCGGCGGGCTCCCCGGACGAGGGCGGCACCGCCTCCGACCAGGGCACGGACGGCTGGGTCGGCGTTCCCATCGACTCCTTCAGGAGCGCGATGAGGTCCTTCGCCGAGTCCCGGGGAAACGACGTCACCGCCCGCAGCGGCAGAGACTCCTCGCAGGGAAGCGCGGCGGCCTGGAGCAACAGCACCGGCGAGGGCGGCGGGGCCACCACCGCCACGGGCTCTGGAGGCAGCAGATCATCCGGGTCGAACCCGAAGGGCACCCGGGGCGCCGCCTGGAGCGGCACGGCCTCGGGCTCCTCGTCCTCCTCCTTCGGGATGCACCGCAGCGTGTTCAGGCGGGGCGTGGGCGCTTCCCCGAGCGTCGGCGTGGACAGCTCCGGCAGCAGGGGCTCGTCCCTCCTGGGAGGCCACAGGGGCACCGGCAGCAGCACCACGGGCGGCTCGCGCAGGGGCAGCGAGCGCACCCGCGCGCCTCCCAATTCCACCGCCGCCTTCGCCAACGCGGCGGCGTGCTCCGCGAGCACCCGCTCCGCCCAGGCCTTCACCCACCGCGCCAGGGAGAGCACCCAGGCAAGGTGCCGCCGCTCGCGGGGCCGCGCCTCCACGGCCTCGGATGGCGGAACCGCGTGCATCGTCACTCCTCCTTCACCGGCATCCGGATGATCAACGGCGACGTCCCGGTGGCCAGCCCCTCCGACTCCACCGACAGCAGCTCCCCCTCCGCGCGCACCTCCAGCCGGCCCAGCGACCCTCCCGGTGGCAGGCGGGGAAAGTGGAAGTGCCCTTGCGCGTCCGTGCGCGTGCTCAGCTGCAGCGAGGGCAGCGCCACCCACGCGTCCCGGATGGGCACGTCACCGGGCCCCACCACCCGCCCCAGCAGGGGGGCCTGCGCGGACACCGCGTCCACCAATGACAGACATCGCACCTCCGCCCGGGGTTGCTCCTTGCGCACCTGCACCCGCAGGCGGAACGCCGGACGCGGCACCGAGCGCAAACCCGCCCACAGCGCCGCCGGCACCGGGCTCAGGTCCACCTCCAATTCCTTGTCGCTCATGGCCGCGAAGACCAGGTCCCCCAGCAGCCGGTGCGCGCGCTCGGGCGTCTCCGCGCCCACCGTCACCAGATAGCAGACGGTGAACTGCAGGGCGTTCCGCTTCCCCGTCCGGGTCAGGGGCGCCGGCCCCAGCTCCAGGAGGTAAAGACAGACACCCCGGTCCAGGGCCTCACGGTCGGGCACGCCCAGGTGCACCGGCGCATCCGTGGCAATGCGTCCCACCCACGCCTTCATGCGCAGATCGACTTCGTCGATCATCCCTGGCCCCCCGGTTTCCGGCCTTGAATGCCACGCCACCGTTTCCTCTCATCATACGCTCTCATCGGGCGGTTTGGCTGGACATCACCCAGGGGATTGAACAGGACGTCCTTGATTTGACAGGCATTGCGCGCAATCCCGAGTCCTGTGGGACCACGCAGCGTGTCGGGAACCGGGCAGTCCCTCCACCGCGGGTCGTGGCACCCCGGAAAGCCCGTACGGGTTTCGCGTGAAGCGCTTCATTTCCCGCTCGCCTTCCGCGAAGAATGGCCGCTGGGCCGGCATTCACCGTGGAACTTTCGTCATGACGATGGACTCTTCTTCCTTGAGACGACGACACCCCTCCCTTCTCTCCTCGGGCATCGCCCTGGGGTGCCTGGCGGTGTTGGGCACCGCCACCCCGGCGCTCGCCCAGGACGACGCGCCCCACAAGGTGGGCCTGCTGCTGGACGCGGGCGCTCCGCACGGCATCGGCCTGTCCGCGGTGGTGCGCCCCACGAACTGGCTGCGGCTGCAAGCGGGCCCCACCACGAACACGCTCAGCGTCGGCGTGCGCGGCGGTGTGACCCTCCTGCCGATAGACACCTTCATCGCGCCGACCCTCAACGTGGAGGCCGGGCACTACTTCGGTTCGGAGTACAGCGAGGTGCTGGACTGGCTGGGCCGTGAGCCGAGCGCCGCGTCGGAGGCCATCCGCGACGTCACCTACAACTACGTGACGGGCAGCCTGGGCCTGGAGGTGGGCACGAAGAGCCGCTTCAACTTCTTCCTGAACGTGGGCCTGAGCTACGTGGCGATGACCGTGCCGGACCCCACGCCGCTCCTCCAGGACGCCTCCGGCGACGACAGCATCACGTCCGGACCGCTGCACCTGCGCGCCACCATCCCGTCGGTGAAGCTGGGCTTCATCGTCTACTTCTTCTGAGCCAGGAGACCCACCCACCATGCGAACGAAATCCTTCCGCACCCTCCTGCTCGCTGGCGCCGTGGCCCTGTTGGGCACGGGCTGTGATTCGCTCTTCACCGTCGAGGTGGAGGCCGAGCGCATCTGCAAGTCGGAGAACGACCTGTCCTTCCCCGCCTCCCCGCCCATCGCCGGCTCCGTGGAGCAGTCCTTCACGATTCCGCTGGGTGACTTCGCCAGCGCGCTGCCCGAGGACGCCGACGTGGAGACGGAGCTGCGGCTGAAGCTCTTCGACGCCACCGCCAGCACGGACATCAGCGGCATCGAGCGCGCCAGCCTCTCCGTGCGCAAGCCGGGCTCCGCGGAGTACGTGCTGCTGGGCGAGTTCCGGCGCACCGGCACCGGGGGCTCCACGAACAAGCTCCAGCTCACCAGCAGCGGCGCGGTGGACGTGCTGGACCTGGCAAAGCAGGAGGAGCTGGAGTTCCGCTTCCAGGCCACGGGGTCGCCCCCCACGCAGTCGTGGACCGCGGACGTCGAGGTCTGCGTGGGCGCCAAGGCGAGCGCCAACTACTTCGGCCTGCTGTTCTGAAGCCTCCACTCCCGCCCCGGCGCTGGACGCCGCCGGGGCGGCGAGCCGGCCGGAAGCTGGACGGGGACCCCTGGCGCCCTTAAGTGGGGAGGGTGGGACGCAAGCGGGCCGTGGGCGGCATCGAGATTCCGGGATGGGCGTGGCTGGTGCCGTGCGCGCTGGTGCCCGTGGTGCTGCTCAACCTGGGCGTGGCGTGGCTGGGCGAAACGCAGGTGTCGCCCCTGTCCTTCTCCTTCCTCCAGACGAAGGCGCGCGCCCTGGGCGCCTACGTGGCGCACCGGCCCGAGTGCGTGCTGGACGGCCACCCGCCGCTGGAGCCGCTCATCGAGGACACGGAGCGCCGCCACGGGATTCCGCCGGGGCTCCTGAAGGCGCTCATCCAGGTGGAGTCGGAGACGCGGGTGCACCGCATCTCGCCCGCGGGGGCCATGGGCCCCGGGCAGCTCATGCCGGACACGGCGGCGCAGATGCGGGTGGAGGACCCCTTCGACCCGGCGCCCTCCGTCAACGCGAGCGGGCGCTACCTGGCCGAACAACTGCGCAGGTTCCGCGACGTGCGCCTGGCGGTGGCCGCGTACAACGCGGGCCCCGGGTCGGTGAACGGGCGCGTGCCGCGCAACGGGGAGACGGAGTTCTACGTGGCCAAGGTGCTCGCGGCCTATGAGCACACGAAGCCGAAGGCCCCCGTCGCGCGCAAGGCCCGTCCGCCGGACGCGTCCTCGAAGCCGGGCGCCGCATCGAAGGCGAAGGCCCCCGTGAAGCCCTCGTCCCGTCCAGCAGCAGGCAGCAAGCCCGCCGCGAAGCTCGCCTCCGCGACGCGTTAGGGGCGAGCGCCGGGTGGGCCCCGCCGCGTCAGCTCCCGCCGTCGTGGGTCCGGGCGGCTTCCAGCTTGCGCCCGTGCAGGCCGCTGGCCGCGCCCGTGTCCAGCCACAGCTCCCCCAGCCGCCCGGTGCGTGGCGCCGCGCGGCAAGGCCACGCGCTCCCGGGAATGACCCGTGGACATGGCCGGCGATTGACAGGCCCGGTCCCCCGCACGCCTGGGGACCGGGGAAGGTTTCCCACGGGCGTTCCGTGCAATCCGTCCTCACGCGCGGAGGCCGGGTCGCGCTAGAACCGGACCCATGAAAGTCGCCGTGCTCACCGGCGGGGGTGATTGCCCCGGCCTCAATGCGGTCATCCGCGCCATTGTCCGCCGTGCCAGCGAGCACGGCTTCGAGATGATGGGCCTGCGTGATGGATGGAAGGGCCTGCTGGACGACAACCACTTCCGCCTCACGCGGGAGACCACCTCCGGCATCCTCCACCGGGGTGGCACCATCCTGGGCACCTCGCGCGTCAACCCGTTCAAGGTGGAGAACGGCCTGGAGCGCGTGAAGCGCTCCATGGAGCGCAATGGCATCCACGCGGTCATCGCCATTGGCGGCGAGGGCACCCTGTCCGCCGCCACGCGCATGTCCCAGGAGGGCCTGCGCATCGTCGGCGTGCCGAAGACCATCGACAACGACCTCAACGGCACGGACTTCACCTTCGGCTTCGACACCGCGGTCGCCATCGCGACGGAGGCCGTGGACCGGCTGCACTCCACCGCGGAGTCCCACAAGCGCGTCATCGTCTGCGAGGTGATGGGCCGCCACGTCGGGTGGATCGCCACCTACGCGGGCATCGCTGGCGGCGCGGACGTCATCCTCGTCCCGGAGATTCCCGCGGACCTGGAGGCCGTCGCGCAGCACCTGGTGCGCCGCAACGCGGGCGGGCGCACCTTCTCCATCGTCGTGGTGGCGGAGGGCACGCGCATCAAGCTGTCCGCGGAGCAGACCGAACAGCTCGTCACCACGGGCGCCCTGGACGAAGCGGGCCGGCCGCGCCTGGGCGGCGTGGGCAACATCGTCGCGGCGGAGATTGAGCGGCGCACCGGCTTCGAGACGCGCGTCTCCGTGCTGGGCCACATCCAGCGCGGCGGCGCCCCCACGGCGCACGACCGCGTGCTCGCCACCCGGTTTGGCGTGCATGCGTGCGACATGGTCGCCCGCGGCGAGTTCGGCAAGATGGCCGCCCTGCGGGGCAACGAAATCGTCAGCGAGCACCTGGCGGAAGCCACCCGCGAGCTCAAGCGCGTCCCCGAGGAGTTCTTCAAGGTCGCGCAGGTTTTCTTCGGCTGACATTGACGTGATGCGCCATGCCTGCCCCCACCGGGAGTGGCAGGCGTGACGCCGCGCATCCGGTAGCATCCGGCCCTTCCCCCTCTCCCGAAGGGATGGTGCCGATGCTCACCGGTCGCATGATGGACTTCCCGCTCACCCTGACGCACTTCCTGGAGCGGGCGCGCTCCTATTACGGCGCGCAGGAGATCGTCAGCCGCAAGCCGGACAAGTCCCTGCACCGCTACACGTACGCGGACTTCCACCAGCGTGTCTGCCAATTGGCGAACGCGCTCACGCGGCTGGGAGTGAAGCCCGGGGACCGGGTGGCGTCGCTGAGCTGGAACCATCACCAGCACCTGGAGGTGTACTTCGGCGTGCCGGCGATGGGCGCGGTGATGCACACGCTCAACCTGCGGCTGCACCCCAACGACCTGGGCTACATCGCGCGCCACGCGGAAGACACGGTCATCGTGGTGGACCGCTCGCTCTTGCCGCTGGTGGAGAAGTTCGAGAAGGCCGCCGGCCACATCAAGCACGTCATCGTCATCCCGGATGACGGGCCGGTGCCGGAGGGGCGGCTGGACTACGAGAAGCTGCTCGCGGCGGAGTCGCCCACGTTCGAGTTCCCGCGCCTGGATGAGAACAGCGCGGCGATGCTCTGCTACACGTCCGGCACGACGGGCAACCCGAAGGGCGTGCTCTTCAGCCACCGCTCCATCGTGTTGCACACGCTGGTGTGCTGCCTGCCGGAGGTGCTGGGGCTGAGGGAGTCCGACACGGTGCTGGCGGTGGTGCCCATGTTCCACGCGGCGGCGTGGGGCCTGCCCTTCGACGCGCTGCTCACGGGCGCGAAGCAGGTGCTGCCGGGTCCGCACCTGGATCCGCAGTCCCTGCTGGAGCTGATGCAGAACGAGAAGGTCACGGTGGCGGGCGGCGTGCCCACCATCTGGCTGGGCATCCTGGCGCAGCTGGACCGCGAGCCGGGCAAGTGGGACCTGGGCCGGATGCGGCACATGGTGATTGGTGGCTCCGCGGCGCCGCCAGCGCTGATTGACGGGTTCCGCAAGCGCCACGGGCAGAACGTGCTGCACGCGTGGGGCATGACGGAGATGAACCCGGTGGGCACGCTCGCGCGGCTCAAGGGCGACTTGCACACGGCGTCGCCGGAGACGCAGCTGGAGGCGTACGCGTCGCAGGGCTACTCCGTGCCGTTCGTGGAGACGCGCCACGTGAGCGACACGGGGGAGATTCTTCCCTGGGACGGCAAGGCCATGGGTGAGTTGGAGGTGCGCGGGCCCATGGTGGCGGCTTCGTACTACGGGGACGAGGGCAAGGACCGGTTCACGAAGGACGGCTGGTTCAAGACGGGCGACGTGGTGACCATCGACCCGGCGGGCTACCTGCACATCACCGACCGCAGCAAGGACGTCATCAAGTCCGGCGGCGAGTGGATCAGCTCCGTGGCGCTGGAGAACGCGCTGATGGCGCACCCGTCCGTGCTGGAGGCGGCGGTGTTCGCGGGGCGGCATCCGAAGTGGGACGAGCGTCCGCTGGCGGCGGTGGTCTTCAAGCCGGGGCAGGAGACGACGAAGGCGGAGCTGACGGCGCACCTGGAGAAGCAGTTCGCGAAGTGGTGGCTGCCGGATGACATCCTCTTCGTGACGCAGATTCCGCGCACGTCGACGGGGAAGTTCCTGAAGATGAAGTTGCGGGAGGATTACGGCGACCACCTGATGAAGGCGTCGGTCGCGTCCTGAAGTGGTTGGAAGGACCGCCGGGCAGCTGACACTGGGAGTCCGTGGCTCGCACCGGGGCGGGGCTGGGGGTAACGT
>NZ_RAWC01000238.1:0-13916 GCF_003611685.1 Corallococcus sp. CA049B
CTCCTGAACCGGCCCCCGTGGCCGCCCTCACCCCCACCTCGGAGCCTGGATGAGCCCCCTTCGCCACGTGTGTCGCTGGGGCACCGCGCTGTTGGCCGCGCTGGTGCCCACGCTGGGGCACGCTGATTCGACGTACAAGGTCACCGCGACGCGGACGCAGGACACCATCACCATCGACGGCAAGGGGGACGAGCCCGCGTGGCAGGCGGCCCCGGAGATTTCCGGCTGGTACCTCACGCGCGTCAACTACGGCAAGCCCGCGCCGGACGACACCAAGGTCCGCATCCTCTACGACCAGGACAACCTGTACTTCCTCTTCCACTGCATCGACTCCAAGCCGGAGCGCATCACCGGCTACACGGTGCAGAACGAGGGGTTCCTCCACCAGGAGGACAACATCACCATCATCCTGGACACGTTCCTGGACCACCGGAACGCGTACTACTTCTGGACCAACCCGCTGGGCGTGCGCACCGACGGGCGCATCGTGGATGACGGCGAGGCGTTCTCCACCAACTGGCGCGGGGAGTGGGAGACGAAGTCCACCATCGTGAAGGACGGGTGGATTTCGGAGGTGCGCATCCCGTTCGCCAACTTCCAGTTCGAGACGAAGGACGAAATCTCCTTCGGCATGCTCCTGGACCGCGAACAGTCGCGCAACCAGGAGTGGAGCAACTGGACGCCGGACGGCGTCAACAGCGCGAAGGTGAGCCGCTACCCGCACCTGGAGGGGCTCAAGGGCATCAAGCCGCGCTCCATCTTCAGCATCACCCCGTACGTGGCCACCACGGTGGCGCTCAAGACCACGGACGACCGGGGCGTCTTCCGTCCCAACGTGGGCGCGGACGCGCGCATCGACCCGACGCCCTGGCTGGCGGTGAAGCTCACCGCCAACCCGGACTTCAGCGACGCGGAGGCGGACCAGAGCTTCCTCCTCCTGGACACGGACATGCCGCTGCTGCCGGAGCGCCGCGCGTTCTTCACGGAGAGCGAGCACCTCTTCATCGCGCCCATCAACGTCTTCACCTCGCGCCGCATCGCGCTGCGGCCGCATGACCGGGTGTGGGGCGGCCTGCAGCTCACCGGCAAGCTGGGGGGCTTGAGCTTCTCCCTGATGGACGTGCAGCACCGCGACCTCACCGGCCGGGACGCCAACGGCCGCGAGGTCTTCGAGAACGTCAACTCCGGCGTCATCCGCTTGCAGCAGGACATCGGCAAGCGGTCGATGATCTCCGTGGTGGCGCTCAACCGCAGCGGGCGGGGCGGGCTGTTCGGGGACTCGGACTTCCAGACGGTGGGCGTGGACGGCAACTTCCACCTCTTCGAGGAGTTCTTCATCCAGGCGCAGGCGCTGAAGAGCTGGAGCCCGCTGGGCAACGAGGACTCGGACGCGTACCACGTGGGCCTGCACCGCTTCGACACGCTGTCGGAGTTCTGGTTGCAGTTCGAGGACATCGGGAAGAACTACGCGAACCCGCTGGGCTGGACGCCGGTGGTGGACAAGCAGGGCTACAACTCGCGCCTGTTCCTGAACCCGTTCCCCGGGTGGCGCTTCCTGCCCCGGCTGGACGTGACGTGGGACTCGCTGTGGCGCCGCAACCACGAGGGCGAGCGCACCCGCTGGCGCAACCGCCTCAACGTGCAGCCCTACCTGCACCACGACTTCGCGCTCTACCTGGAGGGCATCTACGACGACAACCTGGGCTTCCGGGACCGGCTGGGCACGTTCGGCTTCACCCTGTTCCCGCACGACTGGCAGAGCTACACGCTGACGGCCGTCGCCGGCCGCTTCCTGGGTGGGGAGATCCGCGGCTTCAACGGCGCGGTGAACATGAAGATTGGACCGCACATCGTCGCGCGCTTCAGCGGCTTCTACACGCGCAACTTCAACGTGCCGACGAACAGCGACCTCTACGGCACGTCCGGGGACGGCTACAGCTTCTCCGGCTACGCGCAGCTGCGTTACCACTTCAGCCCGGACCTCTACGCGCGCCTGACCTTGCAGAAGGGCGGCGTGTACGAGCTGGCGGACTACAACTCCGTGAAGGGCACGTTCCTGGACGCGATGGTGGGGTGGCACTACCGCCAGTGGAGCGACATCTTCCTCGTCTACACGGATCAGCCCTTCGGCGGCTCCCAGGAGCGGCGGATCCTCTCGAAAATCTCCTTCAACTACTGACCTGTCCAAGGGCCATCCGCATGACCTCCGCCGATCCGCAGAGCCTCAAGCGCCGCTACGACGAGGTGTCCCCGAAGTACGACCAGGGCGCGCCGGACGCCACGGCCATCAAGCTGTTCTGGCTGACGTACGAGCACCTCACCTGGAAGCCGGTGGAGGCGCTGCTGCCGAAGGACGGCACGGCCTGGCGCGTGCTGGACGCGGGCGGCGGAGGCGGCAAGTTCGGCACGCGCTTCGCGGAGGCCGGACACCACGTCACCGTGCTGGACATCTCGCCGGGCATGCTGGACGGAGCGAAGGCCCAGTTCGCCGCGAAGGGGCTGCTGGACCGCGTGGCCTTCGTGGAGGGGAACGTCGCGGCGCTGGAGCTGCCGGACGCGGCCTTCGACCTGGTCTTCTGCGAAGGCGACCCGGTGTCGTACTGCCTGGACGCGTACCCGCGCGCGGTGAAGGAGCTGGTGCGCGTGGCGAAGCCGGGCGCGCCGGTGGTGCTGGGCGTGGACAACCGCTACGAGGCGTTCTCCGGCTACCTGAAGATGAACAAGCCGCAGGAGGCCTTCCGCACGCTCCACGACGGCCGCACGACGTGCCCGTACGGGCTGCCGGTGCACGCCTTCACGGTGCGCGAGCTGGAGCGCGCGGTGGCGGACGCGGGCGCGGAGCTGCTGGAGATCTTCGGCAAGCCGGTGATGTTCTTCGACATGCTCAAGGCGATGGCGGCCTCGCACGGCGGCACCGCGGAGAAGCCGTGGGATGCGTGGGCCGCGCGCGAGGAGATACTGGCGTTGCAGGAGAAGCTGGCGCACGAGGGCTTCGCCGTCCTGGGGCAGCACTTCCAGGTGATGGCGCGGCGCAAGGGCTGAAGCCATGGGCCTTCCCTTCCTGGGCGTGGGGCTCAGCTACCGCTGGGACCTCAATCCGCACCTGGCGCGCGGCAACCCCGGCGTGGACTGGCTGGAGGTGACGCCCGAGCACTTCCTGCCGCTCACGCCGGACTCGGAGCGGCGGCTGGAACTGCTCGCGAAGCGCTATCCGCTGGTGGGCCACAGCCTGGAGCTGTCGGTGGGCTCGGACGGCGTGGACGCGCCCGGCTACCGGGACGGCTTGAAGCGCGTCCGCCAGCTCACGAAGAGCGTCTGGCATGGAGACCACCTGTGCTTCACGCGCGTGGGGAACCTGCCCCTGCGCGCGCTGACGCCGGTGCCGCTGACGGAGGAGGCGGTGGCCACGTGCGTGCGCAACGTGAAGGCGGCGCGAGCGGACCTGGACGTGCCCTTCGTGGTGGAGAACATCGCGTATCTCTTCCACACGCCGCTCAACACATTGGATGAGGCGGAGTTCCTGCGCCGCGTGGTGGAGGGCGCGGACTGCGGACTGCTGTTGGATTTGCACAACCTCCATTGCAACGCGGTCAACCACGGGTTCGACCCGTATGCCTTCCTGGACCGGCTGCCATTGGAGCGCGTGGTGCAGGTGCACCTGGCCGGCGGCGTCACGATGGAGGGATTGAGATTGGACAGCCACTCCGCGCCGTCTCCGGAGGAGGTGTGGCGCCTGTTGGAATACGTCGCGCCACGCAGCCCGGTGCGCGGGGTGAACTTCGAGATGGACAGCGGCTTTCCTCCCTTCGCGCGGCTGGTGGAGGAGCTGGCCCGCGCGCGAGCCATCCTCCAGCGCTGCGGTGCGAGCGCGGCATGAGCTACCCACGAACGCTGGAAGTCCTGGCGCGGCTGCACGTGGACCCGCGCTTCCGTGAAGCGTGGCGCCGTGATGCCCCCACGGCCCTGGCCCCGCTGGGCCTGACGCCGTTGGACGCGGAGGCACTCCAGCGGGTGGAGCCGGTGGTGGTGGAGCGCGCCGGCCGGATGATGGACTTCCACCGCACCGAGCGCGTGCGCGAACAGCTCCCCTGGGTGGACGAAGCGAAGCGGCCGGAGCTGGGATTGCCGCGAGCGCGCTTCCTCCAGGACGTGCCGCCGGAAGTGCTCAACCGCGAGGAGGCCATCGCGTACTGCCGCTTCCTGGAGGCGGACGAGCACGCCCCGCACGCGAAGCTCCTCCAGCGGCTGCCCGCCTACGTGCCCCAGTTGGCCCGGTGCGAACGGCTGCGCCTGTCGCTCGCGTGGGGGCTTGCCCCGATGCCGGCGTCAGGCCCGCGCGTGGAGTCCTTCGACCATCCGGTGCTCACGCTGCTCGCCGCGCTGGACGCGCCGGGCTGGCCCCCGGTGGAGCCGAAGCCCACGCGCGTGGAGTACCTCAAGGTGCCTGGCCTGCCCGCCGTGATGCTGCGCGAGCTGCCGTCACCTTGAGGTGCCCCGTGCGCCTTCAGTGCTTGCGGTGGTGCGTCTTCTCATAGGTGCCCATGAGCTGCGTCTCCCCCACGATGTGGCCCTCCATCGCCTTGAGCAGCTCCGTGCGGGTGGGCTGCTTCAGGTCCGGCAGCACCGTGTCCAGGGCGTACAGCTTGAAGAAGTACCGGTGGCTGCCGATGGGCGGCATGGGGCCGCCGTAGTCCTGCCGGTTGAAGTCGTTGCGCCCCAGCTTCACCCCCTCCGGCAGCACGTCCAGGGTGGCCCCGTCCGGGATGTTCTGGGTGTTGACCGGGAGGTTGTAGAGGACCCAGTGGCAGAAGGTGCGCTGGGGGTTCGCCGGGTCCGGCGCGTCCGGGTCCTCCACGATGAGGGCCAGGCTCTTGGCCCCGGCGGGGAGGTTCTCCCAGTGAAGGGGAGGGGCCTTGTCGTCGCCCTCGCCGGTGTAGGCGATGGGGATGGGCATCCCGTCCTTGAACTTCGGAGAGGTGAGTTCGAGCGGCTTCGGCATGCGTGACTCCTTGGGCATGAACGGCCAACGTGACCCCTGCCAAGCTGGCGATGCCCCAGGCCCGGTGCTGAGAGACGGAGGGCGCTCCGCCCGGCCGCCCGTCACCTCCCTGGGGCCTGGCCGCCGCTGATCCACCGGGCGCCCCCCGGGACGCCTGCTCCTTCGAGCCCCTTTTACAGAGGAGAAACCACCCCCATGACCCCGGCGCCGTGGTAGCTGCGCTTGCGGGTGCCGCAACCGCTGCTGGCGGTGGGGTGCCCCGCGTCCCCGTACCGGTTGCACGCGCCGCTCATTCGGTGCTAAGCGGCGCCCGCGCGTGTATGGGCGGGGCCGGGGTTGGTGAAGGAAACCCAAGACTTTTCCGGGGTTTGGTGAGGCGTCCGCATGGCAGACCAGGAGCCTCGGAAGCAGGCGGACGCGCCGGGCAGTGAGCTGGGCGAGACGGCCCGGCAGATGCGGGCGGCGGAGCCGTACATCTCCGCGGTCTGGAAGCTGGTGGGCGGGGCGGTGGTGGGGGTCCTGGGAGGCTACTTCCTGGACAGGTGGCTGGGGACGTCGCCCTGGCTGCTCCTGGGCTTGAGCCTGGTGGGGATTGGCGTGGGGTTCTACGGCTTCCTCCATGCGATGGCGCGGCTGGGGAAGCGCAAGTGACGGGGACGGGTGGACAGCCGAAGCGGGACCCGTTCTGGACGCACGCGGGGCTGGCGGCGGCGGTGATGGGCGTGGGCGCGGTGGTGGCGGCGGCGCTGCCGAAGGTGACGGAGGACCGGGTCGCCGCGCTCCTGGGCGTGGGCATCGCGGCGGTGACGGGTGTGCTGGCGCTGGTGCTGAAGCGGCGCGCGGCGATGCAGGCGGATTTGAAGGCGGCGTTGAAGGTGGTCGGTGTGGTCTTCGCCCTCAGGGGCGTGGGCCTGGGGATCGGGCTGGCGTGGGTGGTGTCCCGGGGTTTGAGCGCGATCGCGTTCGTGGGCGGCTTCTTCGGCGTCTACTTCGCGCTGCAGTGGATTGAAGTCAGCTACGTGATGGCCGCGTCGAAAGACACGGCGGGCGGAGACGAGTGATGCGCAAGGCAATGGTGCTGTTCGCCTGTCTGTTCGCGGGCGCCGTGTGGGCCTCCGACCAGGCCAATGAGCACGGCTACGCGAACGAGGCCCAGGACGCCGAGGGCGAGGACGTCGCCGGCTACATCCTCCACCACGTGGCGGACTCGAACGAGTACGAGTTCGAGGTCCCCCTCAGCCACAACCACATCCCCATCCACCTGCCGCGGATCCTCATCCCGCTGAGCGAGGGCGCCTGCACGCCGGTGGCCGACCCGCACGGCGGCGGTCACGGCGAGGTCTACCCGGGCCTGGGCGCCGGCTGCCTGGACCTCTCCATCACCAAGCACACGGTGATGATGTGGCTGGCGGCGCTGCTGCTCATCGGCTCCCTCCTCATCTGGAGCAACCGCGACAAGACGAAGCTCGTGCCGCGCGGCGCCGGGGCGAACCTCTTCGAGATGCTCGTGCTGTTCGTGCGCGACGAACTGGCCATCAAGAACATCGGCAAGGAGGAGGGCCCCCGCTACGTGCCCTACCTGCTCACCGCGTTCTTCTTCATCCTCTTCATGAACCTGCTGGGCCTGTTCCCCTGGATGGCGACCGCCACGGGCAACATCGCGGTCACCTGCGGCCTGGCGCTGTGCACCTTCTTCGTCACGCAGGCGGCGGGCATCCGCGCGGCGGGCATCGGTGGCTACCTCAAGCACCTGACGGGCGGCGTGGCCCCCTGGCTGTGGCCCATCATGATTCCGGTGGAGTTCCTGGGCCTGTTCACCAAGCCCTTCGCGCTCACCATCCGTCTGTTCGCCAACATGCTGGCGGGCCACATCGTCATCTTCTTCCTGCTGGGCCTCATCTTCATGCTCCGCAACCCCGCGGTGGCGCTGGTGAGCGTGCCGTTCGCCTTCGGCATCTACCTGCTGGAGCTGTTCGTGGCCTTCGTGCAGGCGTACGTGTTCACCATGCTGTCGGCGCTGTTCATCGGGATGAGCGTGGCCATGGGCCACCACCACGACGAGCACCACGAGGCTGGCGCGAGCCACGACCACGGCAAGGCCCACCACCTGGGCTGACAAGTTGACGGGGCGCCTGTCGGAAGACGGCGCGCCCCGGTTGAAGACCCGGCGGTTCGAAAGGCCGCCGGAGGTTGTCCAAAAGGGCCCCCACGACCCCCCCACAAGCGGGTCCCGCCTCACGAAAGAAGACGTGCTCCCATGACCAACCTCGCTCTTGCCTTCCTCGCCGCCGGTATCGGCGCGGGTCTCTCCATCATCGGCGCCGCGCTCGGCATCGGTAAGCTGGCCGCCGCCGCCATGGACGCCACGGGCCGTCAGCCGGCCGCCGGTGGCGACATCCGCACCACGATGATCATCGCCGCGGCCCTCATCGAAGGCGCCACGCTGTTCGCGCTGGTCGTCTGCATCCTGCTCGCCATCAAGCAGTAAGGCCGGCAGGTCGCAACGGGAGCCGGCGTCCGCTTCGGGAAGAAGGGGCGCCGGCGCTCCGGCTCGCAGTGCGCAGCACCTGTCTCACCTGAAGTCTCCCGCATCCTCCCTCTGTCTCTTCGCTTCACCGGGACCCGCCATGTTCCTGCCCTCTGTCCTCGCCGCCAGCAGCTTCGTGGAGGTCCGTCCGGGCCTCATCTTCTGGACCATCGTCACCTTCGTCATCGTCCTGCTGGTGCTGCGGGCGAAGGCGTGGGGGCCCATCCTGTCGCTCGTCGAGGAGCGCGAGAAGCAGATCTCCAACGCCATCGAGAGCGCCAAGCGTGAGCGCGCCGAGGCGGAGAAGCTGCTCGCCGACCAGAAGACGGCCATCGCCGAGGCCCGCCGCGAGGCCGCGGAGACCACCCGCCGCGTGCAGGCGGACATGGAGAAGTTCCGCGACGAGCTGATGGCCAAGAGCCGCAAGGAGGCGGAGGAGCTGAAGTTGTCCGCCCGCCGCGAGATTGAGGACCAGAAGGCCAAGGCCATCGCGGAGGTCCGCTCCATGGCCGTGGACCTGGCCATGGAAGTGGCCGGCAAGCTCATCAACGAGCGCATGGACGACGCCAAGCACCGCGCGCTGGCCGAGCAGTTCGTGCAGGGCCTGCCCGGCGCCACCAGCGCCACGGCGACCCGCCGCTCGGCCTAAAGGCCGGGAGTCTTCCGCCGCGCCCGCCTGTTCCAGGAATCCATCATGGCTCTCTCCATCGGCATCGTCGGTCTGCCCAACGTGGGCAAGTCCACCCTGTTCAACGCCCTGTCCGCCGCGGGCGCTCAGGCGGCGAACTATCCGTTCTGCACCATCGAGCCGAACGTGGGCGTGGTGCCGGTGCCGGACGACCGCCTGGACCAGCTGTCGGCGCTCGTGAAGCCGCTGAAGAAGATCCCCACGTCGCTGGAGTTCGTGGACATCGCCGGCCTGGTGCGCGGCGCGTCCAAGGGCGAGGGTCTGGGCAACCAGTTCCTGGGGAACATCCGGCAGGTGAACGCGGTGCTCCACGTGCTGCGCTGCTTCGAGGACGACAACGTCACCCACGTCGAGGGAGGCGTGAACCCGGTGCGGGACCGGGACGTGGTCGACACGGAGCTGTGCCTCAAGGACCTGGAGACCGTGGAGAAGCGCCGCGAGCGCTCGCTGAAGAACACCAAGATGGGTGGCAAGGCGGGCGACGAGGCGAAGGCCGAGGTCGCGCTGCTGGACCGCATCAAGGCGAAGCTGGATGAAGGCATCACGGTGCGCGCGCAGAAGCTCACCGACGAAGAGAAGGCGGCCATCCAGGACCTGTTCCTGCTGACGGACAAGCCCGTGCTGTACGTGGCGAACATCAGCGAGAAGCAGATTGGCAAGGAAGACAGCGACCCGCGCGTGCAGCAGGTGCGCGAGATGGCCGCCAAGGAAGGCGCGGGCGTGGTGGTGCTGGCGGCGGCGCTGGAGTCGGAAATCCAGCAGCTCGCCGAGTCCGACCGTCCCGGCTTCCTGGCGGACTCCGGCCTGACGGAGCCGGGCCTGCACAAGGTCGTGCGCGAGGGCTACAAGCTCCTGGGCCTGTGGACGTACTTCACGGTGGGCGAGCAGGAGTGCCGCGCGTGGACCATCCACAAGGGCTTCAAGGCGCCGCAGGCGGCGGGCGTCATCCACTCCGACTTCGAGCGCGGCTTCATCAAGGCGGAGGTCTTCGCGTGGACGGACCTGGTGAAGCTGGGCAGCGAGTCGGCCGTGAAGGAGAAGGGCCTGCTGCGCGTGGAAGGCAAGGAGTACGTCGTTCAGGACGGCGACTGCATGCACTTCCGCTTCAACGTCTGACGCGGGGCCTTCCCCGCTGTTGGAAGTGACGACGGGCGCTGCCTTCCACTCACGGAAGGGGCGCCCGTTTCGTTTGCTAGCGCGGACCGCTCAGCCACGTATAGCCCCACAGGCCCACGGCGAGCACGGCGAGCACGGTGGAGAGGACGGCGGAGCGCTTCGTGCGCCCGGTGGGGTCCGGGTGGTTCAGGGCGTACTTCCACACGCCGCCCACGCGCAGGGCCAGGAAGAGGAGCAGGAGGACGGGGCCGACGAGCTGCCAGCCCTCGGGGCGCTTGAGGATGACGATCCACGAGGCGATGAACGCCACGTTGCCGAGCAACATCAGGGCGGGATAGGGCAGGGTCGGACGGGAGGTGCTCACGGGGCCGCCAGTGTGTGCACGGGAGCCCGGAGCGCCAAACGGAAAGCCGCGCGGCGTGCACGCCATGTGACAGCCGCGCGGAATGTTTCACGGTGCTACCGGGCGGGGGCCTCCACGTAGCGGGCGCGGGGGCGGAGCAGGTGGCCCTGTTCACGCTGCTCCAAGACGTGGGCGACCCAGCCCGCGGTGCGGCCCAGGCTGAACAGCACGGTGGCGGCGCCGGAGGGCAGGCCCAGCGCGTCCGCGAGCATCACCAGGCCCCAGTCCAGGGACGGTGGGGGATGGCCAGCGTCCCGCATGGTGTCCATGACGGCGCGGGCCACGCGGACCTTGGGTGCCTCGGGCTTCACGCTCAACGCGGCGTCGACGAGCGGCGGCGTGCGCGGGTCTCCCTTCAGGTAGAGGCGGTGGCCGAAGCCCGTCACGGCTTCGCCCCGGCGCAGGCGGCCGTGGACGACCTGCGCGGCGCGCTCGGGGCGGCTGACCTCCGCGATGAGCGCTTCCACGCGGTCGCAGGCGCCGCCGTGACGGTGGCCGGAGATGGCCGCGAGCGCCGCGCTGATGCACGCGTACAGGTCCGCGCCGGAGGAGGCCGTCACGCGGGCCGCGAAGGTGGAGGTGTTCAGCTCGTGGTCCGCGCAGAGCACCAGCGCCAGGTTGATCAGCTCCGCGGTCCGCTTCGGCTTCGCGTCCCAGGCCGTGGCGAGTGACGCGGCCACCGTGGGTTCCTTCAACGCGCGCGACACGCGACCGGGAGCCTGGGCCACGCAAACCCATGCGCCCAGGTGGCGGATGATCCGCCGCGCGCGAAGCATGTCCTGCTCCACGGGCGCGGCGAAGCGGCCTGCGTCACTCGCGGCGAGGAGCGGCACCAGCGCCGCGAGCGCGGAGAGAGGTGGCGTGTCTCGCGGGAGCATGGCCGCGAGCGCGGCGGGAGAAACGAGCAACGCGTCCCTGGACGCGGAAGCGCCGCGCTCCGAGGCTGAACGCGTGCCGCGCGTCAGCGTCTCCGTGCGCCCGGCGGTGTCCCACGGTGCTTCCGGCGCGGGCCACGCCGTGGACTCCAGCGGCAGGCGCCCGGTCCACAGCAGCTCCGCCACGTCCTCGAAGCGGTGCCCCCGTGTGGCCAGCTCCACCGCGTCGTGGCCCCGGTACGAGAGTCCCTCCTCGCTGATGCGCGACACCGACGAGTCGATGACGGGCTCGCCCCAGCGCAGGGCCCCGGATGCCACCGCTGCGTGGCCCGCGCGAGCGTCGTGGCGTGTCTTCAACCGCTCCACGTCCGCGCGCAGGTAGCGGTTCTCCTTCGTGCCCTTCTCCGGCACGCAGCGCACGAGCCCCCGGCTCACGTACGTGTAGAGCGTCGCCCGCTTTACCCCCAGCAGGGCCGCTGCCTCCTCCGCGCGCAGCAGCTCCTCCTCAACTGGATGGTCGAATCGAGATTGAGAACGTCCCCCTGCACGACGCACCATGTTTCGCGTGCCTCCCTGGAGCGGAGTCTCGACTCGACTGGACCCTCCTGTCGAGCTGAGTCGCCCATGGGCGAGGCCATTCCAGGCGGGGAGAGCGACCATGAACGTGGACTTCGGACGCACGTCGTTGGACTACGCGAAGCACCGGGCAGGCTTCCCGGAGGCCTTCTACACACGGCTCGAACAGGACGGCGTGCTCACGTCCGGCCTGCGCGTGCTCGACCTGGGCACCGGCACCGGCACCGTCGCGCGCAACCTGGCCCGGCGCGGCTGCGACGTCACCGCCCTGGACGTGTCCGCGCCGCAGCTGGAGGCCGCTGCACGACTCGCCCGCGACGAGGGCCTCACCGTGGACTTCCGTGAGGCGCCCGCGGAGAACACCGGCCTGCCTTCGGGTTCCTTCGACCGCGTGTTCGCGGGCCAGTGCTGGCACTGGTTCGACCGCGCCGCCGCCGCTCGCGAGGTCTTCCGCCTGCTCAAGCCCGGCGGGAAGCTCATCCTCTGCCACTTCGACTGGACGGCCCTGCCCGGCAACCTGCTGGAGGCCACCGAGGCCCTGGTGGAGGAGTTCAGCCCCCGCGTCAAACTGGCCGTGGATCACTTCGGCCAGGGCGTGGGCATCTACCCGCAGTGGTTCCGCGACGTGGGCGTGGCCGGCTTCCAGTCCCTCACGTCCTTCACCTTCGACACGCTAACGCCCTACACGCACGAAGCGTGGCGGGGACGGATGCGCGCCAACGCGCGGATTGGCGCGATGCTCGCTCCCGAGCAGGTGGCCCGCTTCGACGCCGCGCTGGCCGCGCTCCTCGCCGCGCGCTTCCCGCAGGAGCCGATGTCCGTTCCCCACCGCGTGTTCGCGCTCGTCGCGGAGCGCCCGTGAAACAGGAGTCCACCATGGCCTCGCCCCACCTCATCCACGCCGAAGACGTCCCCTGGACCGAGCTCGCCCACGGCAGCCGCGTGGCGCTCAAGCGCAAGCAACTGGGCGCCGCCGCGCACGGGCGCAAGCTCGGGTGCAGCCTCGTGGAGCTTCCTCCGGGCCGCCGCTCGTGGCCGCTGCACTATCACCTGGGCAATGAAGAGGCCGTGTATGTCCTGTCCGGCACGGGGCAGATGCGACTGGGAGCCCAGACCCTGCCCGTGCGCGAAGGGGACTACGTCGCGCTGCCGCCGGGCGCGGAGTGCGCGCACCAGCTCATCAACGACGGCCCGGAGCCGCTGCGCTACCTGTGCTTCTCCACCATGGAGGCGCCGGACGTGCTCGTGTACCCGGACTCGAAGAAGGTGGGCGTCTTCGCGGGCGCGGCGCCGGGAGGTGACAAGGCCGCGCGCACGCTGATGGCGTATCTGCCCCTGGACGCGCAGGTGGATTACTGGGAGGGCGAGGAGCCCTGATAGGGTGCCCCGGCCATGGCCTCCCTGCTGGATGCGCTCGACCGCGAGCGGCTGCTCAAGGATTCCGCCGCCGCGTCCGGGCTCGTACCGAAGGGCGAGCCTCCCCACGTGTCGCTGTTGCGGCTGTGCGACGCGGGCCTGCTCGTGGGCGGGCTCACCGTGGGGTACGGCGTCCGGCCGGATGAGCTGGTGGGCCCCCTCACCGCGGCCATGGGCGGCGCGGCCCGCAGGTTCAAGGTCGTGGACGTGCGCGAGCGCCCCGCGCTGGAGCTGCACGTCGCGGCGGGCGACGTCACGGAGCGCTGGGAGGTGGAGGACGTGTCCGCGCTCGTGCACAACCTCAACGACCTGTACCGCGACGCGGCCGACGTGCGCGCGGTGGCGGTGCTGGGGGAGTGGGAGGACTCGCTCCAACTGCTCTGCGTCGAGCGCCGCGCCCTGGGGCGGCTCCGGCGGCAGCCCTTCTTCGCGCCCCTCAACGCGCGAGGGCTCCAGGACCTGATTCCGTCCCGCTGAAGCGGGGGCCTCCCTCGACCCCGGACGCCTGGTGGGGCACCATGCGGGCATGCGCATCACGCTGGCTCTCATCGTTGGATTGCTCCTGGCGCAGGTCGCTCGCGCGGAGCCGGATTCCTTTGAACTGGGCACCGGACGCGACGGCGTGCTCAGCCTCACCGTGGGACAGGGCGTCGCCCTGAGCAGCCACGCCCCGCTGGGGAGGAGCGTCGCGGCAGGGGGCCTGGAGCTGGTCGTGTCCGGCCTCGAGATTTCCGCCGGTGACCTGGTGATGATCCACGAGAGCACCGGCCTGGCCTCCGCGCCGGACGTGGGCAACGCGGGGCCCGTGTCGCTGACGGGGTCGGTCCCGCTGGGGCGCTGGGAGCTGGCGCGGGTGGAGAAGGTGACGTCCACCACGCCCGCTCTCCTCACGCTGACCGCGCCGCTGCGCTACGCGTACGCCACGGGGCGCGCCCAGGTGGTGCGCGTGGCCGAGTACTCCGACGTCGTCATCCAGGAGGGCGCGCGGCTCACCGTGTCGCCGTGGGACGGCAAGTCCGGCGGCATCCTCGCGCTGCTGGTGAGTGGGAAGGTCATCAACGATGGCCGCATCGACGCGGATGGCCAGGGCTCCCCGGGCGGCGTCTTCCGCACTGACGCAGCCGACCTGAATGGCTGCACGGCGTTGGAGCTGGAGCAGGGCAAGGGCGGATCCGCGCGCGGCGAGGGCGTGGCGGGCACGGCGTCCCGGAGCGGCCTCGCCACCGGGCGCGGCAACCTGGCCAACGGCGGGGGGGGCGGCAACTGCGCGGCGGCCGGCGGTGGCGGTGGCGGGCACGGCGGCCGCCGCGCAGTTG
>NZ_RAWC01000239.1:0-13838 GCF_003611685.1 Corallococcus sp. CA049B
CGGGAGCCGTTCGCGCCGGTGGGGGAGGGGACGCGGGTGCGCGTGGACGGCGTGGAGCGCGCGCTGACGCGCAAGGCCCGGGTGTTGATGTTCCACAAGCCAGCGGGGCCGGTGGTGCACGGGGCGGATCCCGAGGGCGTGGGCACTGTCTTCGAAAGGCTGCGCGCGGTGCTGCCGCCGGAGCTTCAAGGCTTCGAGTGGTACGCGGTGGGCCGGCTGGACCGGGACACCACGGGGCTGCTGCTCTTCACCAACGACGAGCGGCTGGTGCGGCACGCGACGGCGCCCCAGACGCACCTGCCCAAGCGGTACGTGGCGCGCGTGGAGGGGCAGCCCCCGGAGGCGGCGCTGGCGGGGCTGCGAGAGGGATTGACGCTGGAGGACGGCCCCACGCGACCGGCGGAGGCCGTGCTCCGCGCGCCTGACGTGGTGGCGCTCACGCTCACGGAAGGACGGCACCACCAGGTGAAGCGGATGCTCGCGGCGGTGGGGCACCCGGTGCTCGCGCTGCACCGTGAAGCGGTGGGGCGCTTGGTGCTGGATGTGGCGGAAGGGGCGTGGCGCGAGCTGACGGACGCGGAGGTGGCGCAGGGGCTGGGGTTCCAGCCCGGCGCGGACTAGCGGCCGAGGTTCTTGAGCATCTCCCGCGCCTTCGCCGGGTTCGTCATGTTCCTGGGGGACATCACCATGTACCGGTCGTGGGCCTTCTTGGCCTTGGCCTTGTTGCCGGTCAGGGTGTAGGCGGTCTCCAATCCCAGCCAGGCGCGCCGGAGGCTGGGATTGTTCCGGGTGACGTCCTCCAGCAGCTTCACGGCCTGCTTGTGGTCCTTGGCGGTGCCCGGCTTGAGCTTGATGAGCGTCAGGCCCAGCTCGAGCTTGGTGTCGAACGAGCCCGGCTTCATGGCCAGCGCGTTCCGGTACGCGGCGGCGGCCTCCGGGTACTTCTCGTCGCGGAACGCCGTGCGGCCGGTTTCGATCATGTCGGCGAAGGTCTCCGGCTTCACGACGCGGCCCGAAGCCGATGAGAGGGCCTTCGCGTCATCCAGGATCCGCACGACCTTGGCACGGCTGGGGTGCGTGTCGGGGGCGTACTCCAGGAAGCGCTGGTAGTGCGTCACGCTGCTGCGGCTGTCATTGGTCCGCGCGTACAGCATCCCGAGCAGGAGCTGGCATTCCCCTTCCCGGGGGAAGCGCGTCTCGCACTGGTGCGCCAGGTCCACGGCGTCCTGGAGCCCTCCCTGCTGCACCCGCGCCTGGACGCGGTCCTGATAGTCGGCCAGGGAGAGGGCGGGTTCCGGAATCGGCTCCACCGTGAGGGGCGCGCTGTCTGTCGCCTGGGGGGCCGGTGTGGCCGCCAGCGTGGGGGGCCGTGCGGTGTCGGAGAGGGATTGAACCGCGGCGGCCGGACGCTCGATGGGGCGCGCGACTCCAGGGTGCTCGGGAGGCGCACCGGGGGCGCCGAGGAGCCACAGACAGCTGGCCCCGATGGCCAGACCCGTGGTGCTCAATCCCAGCATCCACTTGCGCGATGCCACGGGTGCGAGCGCGACCGGGGCTTCCTCCTCCACGATTTCGACGCTGGATTCGGGGAGGGGGATCCTGCCGGTATGGAGCAGCGGCCTGGGCCGCGCGGGCTTCTTCGGGAGCGCCGGTTCCTGCTCGCGCCAGGACTCCAGCTCCTGCTGGAAGGAGGGGGGGACGGACAGCTCGCGGCCGTGGGAGAGCAGGTCGTCACGAAAGAGCATCCGCAGCAGGTGCGCGAGGCTCAGCGAGGAGACACCCGGGTGGTTGGCGTACAGGAAGCCGGAGAGGGCCTCCGCGAAGGCATGGCTGGATTCGAAGCGCTGGGACTGCTCCGGGTGCAGGGCCTTGTGGACGATGCTCTGGAGCGCGGGCGGCAGGTCCGGCCGTGAATCGCCCAGCGGCGGGAGTTCGCCGCGCGCGATGCGCGTCATCACGGCCTGGGGCGGCCCGTCCAGGGGAAGCCTCCCGCAGAGCAGTTCGTACAGCACGACGCCGGTGGCCCAGATGTCCGTGCGCGCATCCACTTCCTCTCCGCGCGCCTGCTCCGGGGAGAAGAAGAGGTACTTGCCCTTCACCACGCCGGGTTCGGTCTTGAGGTCCCGGATGAGCTGCGCCTTGGCGATGCCGAAGTCGACGATCTTGACCTGGCCCTCGTAGCTGACGAGCACGTTGTCCGGAGAGATGTCCCGGTGGACGATGCCCAGCGGCTGGCCGCTGCTGTCCGTGCGCGTGTGGGCATAGTGCAGGCCCCGGCACAGCTCCATGGCGATGAAGACCGCGATGGGGACGGGCAGGGCGCCCATGCCGCTCTTCATCGCGCGCTTGAGGAAGCGGTGGAGCGGCTGGCCGTCCACGAACTCCATGGCGAGGAAATACCCGCCGTCCACCCGGCCGAAGTCGAAGACCTGGGCGACGTTGCCATGGGACAGCGTGGCGGAGATGCGCGCCTCGCTGATGAACAGGGAGATGAAGGCTTCGTCGTTGGCGTACTCGGGCAGGACCTTCTTGATGAGGACGGGCTTGGTGACGCCCGCGTCGCCTACCAGCTGCGCGCGCCACGTCTCCGCCATCCCGCCCTGGCCCAGCCAGGACACCAGCTCATACCGCCCGAAGGTGTCGCCTGCCTGGAGTGCCATACGTTCTGGGCTCTGCGGTCTGGCCTGTCCGGCGAAAGAGGATCGGCCTGAATGATGAGAAGGTGCTCATTGCGTTGAGCTGTGACTGGAGACTTTCGACAAGGCCTTGATGACGAGCTCTCTCCTAGGATAGCCCTCGGGCGTGAGTGTCAGAAAGGTCCGAAAGGCCCGTTCGCTCTTCTTGAAGTCCCTCAGGGTGGCGTGGACGACGCCAAGCATGAGCTGGCACTCGGGGATCTTGGGCATCCTTTCCGCGCAGGCCTGTGCCAGCTCAAGTGCCGCATTGGGATCCGTTTTGGCGAGCACCCGGATTCTTTCCTGTATCTCTCCAATTGAGTCGGGACGGATCTTGATGCCTGAAACAGTGTCTTCGCCAGTGGGAGGGCTGGTGTCGTCCACCCGTTCCTTCGGTGTCACGACGGGCGTAGGTGTCTCGGAGGGCGCAGATGTCACGACGGGCGTCGGTTTGGGTGCTTCGACAGTGACGGGCGCGCGAATGGGTGTGGGCGGCGGCGCTCCGCTGGAATTCGCTGACGACGGCGAATCCAGCAGCAGCAGCCACAGGCTCGCGCCCACGGCCAGCAGGCCTCCCGTGCTCAACCCATAGAGCAGCGGGCGCGGGGTTCCAGCGGACGGCACGATGGACCGGGGCTGGGTCGTCTCCGTGACGTGCGGGCTGGCCGCCCGGACGCGCCGGGTCTGGCGCTCGGTGGAAGGCCGCGGCGTCACCGGCTCCTCCGGCGCGGTCTGCTGGCGCCAGGACTTCAACTCCTCCAGGAAGGAGCCCGGGACGGACATCTCCCGGCCCTGCTGCGCCAGGTCCCCCCGGAACAGCACGCGCAGCAGGTGCGCGATGGTCATGGAGGAGAAGCGCGGGAAGTTCGAATACAGGAACCCCGTCAGCGCATCCCCGAAGGCGTGGCTGGACTCGAAGCGCTGCTCCCGGTCCGGGGTCAGCGCCTTCATCACGATGTCATTCAGTTCCTTCGACAGGTCCGGCCGGAGCACGCTCGGCGCGGGAATCTCTCCCCGCCCCACGCGCATCATCACCACGTGTGGCGGCCCCTCCACCGGCAGCTTCCCGCAGAGCAGCTCATACAGCACGACGCCGGTGGCCCAGACGTCCGTGCGCGCGTCCACGTCCTCTCCTCGCGCCTGCTCTGGAGAGAAGAAGAGGTACTTGCCCTTCACCACGCCGGGCGCCGTCTTGAAGCCCCGGATGAGCTGCGCCTTGGCGATGCCGAAGTCGACGATCTTGACCTGGCCCTCGTACCCCAGCAGCACGTTGTCCGGAGAGATGTCGCGGTGGACGATGCCCAGCGGCTGGCCACTGCTGTTCGTGCGCGTGTGCGCGTAGTGCAGGCCCCGGCACATCTCCATCGCGATGAAGACCGCGACAGGAATCGGCAGGGCACCCAGGTCGCTCTTCAGGGCGCGCTTGAGGACGCGGTGCAGCGGCTGGCCATCCACGAACTCCATGGCCAGGAAGTACTCCCCGTCCACCCGGCCGAAATCGAAGACCTGGGCCACGTTGCCGTGGGACAGCGTGGCGGAGATGCGCGCCTCGCTGATGAACATGGAGATGAAGGCCTCGTCGTTGGCGTACTCGGGCAGGACCTTCTTGATGAGCACGGGCTTGGTGACGCCCGCGTCGCCCACCAACTGGGCGCGCCACGTCTCCGCCATGCCGCCCCGGCCCAGCCAGGAGACCAGCTCGTACCGCCCGAAGACGTCGCCCGCTTGCAGTGCCATGGGGCAGACACTCTAAACCCAGATTCCAAGGATGGCAGAATCGAGGCTGTCTTTCTCCTGCCTGGCTGCCTGGGATGTCAGCGAGTGGAAAGGCTGACCACTCATCCCGCGTCGCCGGCCTTCCCGAACTCCTCCATGACGCGTGCCCGGGAGGGATCGCCCTCGGCGGCGAGCTTCACGTAGGCCTTGTAGTGCTCCTCGCTCAGCCTGGCATTGCCGAGCTCCGCGTAGAGAAAGCCCAGGTACCGCTCGCAATCCGGGAAGGTGGGATCGAGCTTGATGCAAAGCTGGGCCTTCACGAGCGCCACGTCGTAGTTCTTCTCGTTGACCAGCGACTGGATCTGCTGCTGCAGGTCCATGACCTCCTTGGAGGGCGCCGCAGGCAGTGGCGCCACGTCGGCGACCGGTGTGGGCGTCGGCTCGGGCGGTGGCTCCAGGGTCGCCATGGGCAGGGGAGGAGGCTCCTCCACGGGCGGCATGGCCGTCTGGTGTCTCCACAGGAGCACCAGGCCCGCGACCACGGCAAGCAGCCCTCCCACTTTCAACCCGGTGCGCAGCGGGCTCGAGGGGGCAGGAGACGTCGCGGGGGCCCTCGGTGCTGGGGTTGCCATGGCCGGCGGATTGCTCGGCCGGACGGGCCGGGGTTGCCGCAGGAGCACCGGGGGCGGGGCCGCGGGCTTCACTGGCGCGACCGGCTTGCTCCACGCCTTCAGGTCCTCCAGGAAGGAGCCCGGGACGGACGGCTCGCGACCTTGCTGCGCCAGGTCCTCCTTGAACAGCACTCGCAACAGGTGCGCGAGGCTCATGGCGGAGAAGCGCGGGAAGTTCGCATACAGGAACGCCGTCAGCGCATCCCCGAACGCGTGGCTGGAGTCGAAGCGCCGCTGGCGGTCCGGCGTCAGCGCCTTCCTCACGATGTCATTCAACTCCTTCGGCAGGTCCGGCCGGAGCGTGGCCAGCGAGGGAATCTCACCGTTCCCCACGCGACTCAGCACCACGGCCGGCGGGCCCTCCACCGGCAGCTTTCCGCAGAGCAATTCATAGAGCACGACCCCCGTGGACCAGACGTCCGTGCGCGCATCCACTCCCTCTCCTCGCGCCTGCTCTGGAGAGAAGAAGTGGAATTTGCCCTTCACCACGCCGGGCTCCGTGCTGATGCCGCGGATGAGCTGTGCCTTGGCGATGCCGAAGTCGACGATCTTGACCTGGCCCTCGTAGCCCAGCAGCACGTTGTCTGGAGAGATGTCCCGGTGGACGATGCCCAGCGGCCGGCCACCGCTGTCCGTGCGCGTGTGCGCGTAGTGCAGGCCCCGGCACATCTCCATCGCGATGAAGACCGCGATGGGAATGGGCATCCTGCCCAGGCTGCTCCTCAGCGCGCGCTTGAGGACGAGGTGCAGCGGCTGGCCATCCACGAACTCCATGGCCAGGAAGTACTCGCCCTCCACGCGGCCGAAGTCGAAGACCTGGGCGACATTTCCATGGGACAGCGTGGCGGAGATGCGCGCCTCGCTGATGAACATGGAGATGAAGTCCTCGTCGTTGGCGTACTCCGGAAGGACCTTCTTGATGAGCACGGGCTTGGTGACGCCCGCATCGCCTACCAGCTGCGCGTGCCACGTCTCGGCCATGCCGCCCCGGCCCAGCCAGGACACCAGCTCATACCTTCCGAAGACGTCGCCCGCCTGGAGACCCATGGAGTGGGCATTCTAAACCCAGATTCCAGGGATGCCGCATGGGGGACCGTGTCACTCCTTCCCGAGCAGCTCGACGACCTTCGCCCGGCGCGGGTGGTCCGCGGGTGCGAGCTTCAGGAAGGTTTCGTAGTGCTGCGTGCTCTCCCGGGGATGGTTGAGCTTCGCGTGGACGGCCCCCAGCATGAGATGGCACTCCGGCATGTCTGGGTTGTTCGCCGCGCAGTCGTTGGCTGCTTCCAGGGCCGCGTCGTAGTCCTTGCTCTGGATCAGCCCGGAGACCTTCTGCTGGACCTCCTGCTGCTTTGTCTTCACGAGAGAGGAGACCTTCTGCTGCACCTCCTGCCGCTTGGAGTCGAGCAGTCCAAGGACGCCCTTCTTGGGCGCGGGCGCGCTCTCTGGGACAACGGGTGGCGGCTCCTGGACGGCGCTGGCCGCGACGACGGTGGGCGCCGGGGGCTGCTCGACGACCGGCACGGGCTTGGGCTCCTCGGCCACGGCGTGTTGGGTCGCGCGGACGGGCCTGGACGGCTTCCGGATGGGGTGCGCGGTCCGCGTGGGTTCTGGCGCGATGAGCTCCTCGGCCTGAAGCCCGGTCTCATCCTCCGGCTCCTGAACCGGACTCGGGGCCGGCGGCTCGGCTTCGACCTTCTGGGCGGGCGGCTCGGGTTCCACGCGTTTGGGGGCGGGGGCTTCGACCGCCACCGTCTGGGGCACGGGCGCGGGCTGCGCGGCGGGCCCCGGTGCACGGGGGGCCATGAAGAACCAGAGACAGGCTCCTGCCACGGCCAGGCCTCCTGCCGCGCTCGCGCCGTAGAGCACCTTGCGCGAAGGGCCTGTCGGAACCGTGGGCGCATCCGGCTGCGTCGTCTCCGTGGGCGGAGGCTTCGCGACCGCGCGCACGAGCCGCCGGGTCTGGACCTGCTCCTGCGGTGGGGAATCCAGGAGCTTCGCCAGCGCGGGCTCTCCCCACTTCCTCGCCTCGTCATGGAAGGACGCGGGCACGGACAGCTCGCGGCCCTCGTGCGTCAGGTCCGCACGGAACAGCACCCGCAGCAGGTTCGCGAGGCTCAGTGAAGAGAAGCGCGGGTAGTGGGCATGGAGGAACTCCGCCAGCGCATCCCCGAACGCATGGCTGGATTCAAAGCGCCGCTCCCGGTCCGGAGCCAGCGCCTGCATCACCAGCGCATTCAGCTCCTCGGGCAGGTCCGGCCGGAGCGTCGTGGGCGCGGGGATGCGCCCCTCGGCGATCTTCATCATCACCGTCTGGGGCGGCCCCTCCACCGGGAGCTTCGCGCACAGCAATTCGTACAGCACGACCCCCGTGGCCCAGACGTCCGTGCGCGCATCGACTTCCTCCCCGCGCGCCTGCTCCGGGGAGAAGAAGAGGTACTTGCCCTTCACCACGCCGGGCTCCGTCTTGAAGCCGCGCAGCAGCTGCGCCTTGGCGATGCCGAAGTCGACGATCTTGACCTGGCCCTCGTAGCTGACGAGCACGTTGTCCGGAGAGATGTCCCGGTGGACGATGCCCAGCGGCTTGCCGCTCCCCTCCGTGCGTGAGTGCGCGTAGTGCAGGCCCCGGCACATCTCCATGGCGATGAACACGGCGACGGGGATGGGCAGCGAGCCCAGGCCTGCCTTCTTCGCGCGCTTGAGCACCTTGTCGAGCGGCTTGCCGTCGACGAACTCCATGGCCAGGAAGTACTCGTCCTCCACCTGCCCGAAGTCGAAGACCTGCGCGACGTTGCCATGGGACAGCGTGGCGGAGATGCGCGCCTCGCTGATGAACATGCTGATGAAGGCCTCGTCGTCCGCGTACTCGGGGAGGACCTTCTTGATGAGCACGGACTTGGTGACGCCCGCCGCGCCCACCAGTTGGGCGCGCCACGTCTCCGCCATGCCGCCCCGGCCCAGCCAGGACACCAACTCATACCGTCCGAAGGTATCTCCGGCTTGCAGTTCCATATGGGGCGCGCATCCTATACGGAACCTGGGAAACCCCCGAACGCAGGCCCCCTGCCTGCCGGGCCCGCGAGCAGTCTCTTTCGGACGGCATGAAACCGCGTCAGTCCGCGGCGCCAGTCGCCCGCAGCTCGACGAGCTTCTGCACGACATCCGGACGTCGCGGATGATTGGTGGGCGCGAACGCCAGGAAGCGCTCATAGCTTCGCGCGCTCTCCGCCGCCTGATTCATCTTCGCCAGGACGTCCCCCTGTAACAGGTGACAGTCCGGCTCCCGAGGGAGCCGCGCCACGCATTGGTTGGCTGCGTCGAGCGCTTCCTTCTGGCGGCCTCGCGTCAGGTGCATCAGGACGGCGCTTCGGGAGGACTCCAGCTCCGCTTCGTTGGCGGGGGGCTGCGCCTGGGGCTTGCGCTGAAGCAGGGCCGACAGTCGATCCTTCACCGCGCTCCGCCGGAGATCCGTGGGGGGCGCGTTCTGCAGGAAGGCCTGGTAGTGGCTCACGCTCTTGTCGATGGAACGGAGCCGTTCATACGTGAGGCCCGCCGCCAGTCGGCAGTCCACGTTGTCAGGCACCGCGTCCACGCAGAGCTGGACCAGCTTCGCGGCCCGCGTCAGCTCCTTGTTGCTCTTGCCCAGGCGATACACGTCATCGAGCAGCTTTCGCACCCGCGTCTCGCTCCATGCGTCCTCTGGAGGAGGCGGTGGCGATGGCTCCGGAGCCATGCCCGCATCGATGCTCACGGGCTGCTCCGGTGCCGGAGCCGGCGCGGGGGCCGACGTCGCCACCACGGGCGCGACGGTGGGATGCTCTCCCCGCGGGACCTCCGGTGCGCGCCGGAACCGGGTCCACCAGATGCCGCCGCCCAGCACGAGCAGCGCCGCGCTCCCCACCGCGAGCCCCACCCATGGCGGGCGGGAGAGGCGGACCGGCGCGATCTCCGCCGTGGGCACATCCGGCGCTTCCTCTTCCTGGGACTCGCGCGTGACGACGACGGGCGCGGAGGGCGGCCGGGGCGCCGGGATGGCCCGGAGGTGGGGGACCGTGGGGGCCTGGTCTGGCGTCACGGGTTGCCGCCAGGCCTTGAGCTCCGACAGGAAGTCGTCGGGAACCGCCAGCTCCCGGCCTTCGTTCAACAGGTCTCCCCGGAACAGCACCCGCAGCAGGTGCGCGAGGCTCAACGACGAGAAGCGGGGATGATTCGCATACAGGAACCCCGCCAGCGCATCCCCGAACGCGTGACTGGTGGCGAAGCGCTGCGCAGGATCCGGGCTCAGCGCCTGGAGGACGATGCGGTTGAGCGCTTCCGGCAGGTCCGGCCGCAGCTGACTCAACGGCGGGATCTCGCCGTGAGCAATCTTCATCATCACGACGTGCGGCGGGCCATCCACGGGCAGCCGGCCGCACAGCAACTCATACAGCACGACCCCCGTGGCCCAGACGTCCGTGCGTGCGTCCACGTCCTCGCCGCGCGCCTGCTCCGGAGAGAAGAAGAGGTACTTGCCCTTCACCACGCCGGGCGCCGTCTTGAAGCCCCGCTGCAGCTGCGCCTTGGCGATGCCGAAGTCGACGATCTTGACCTGGCCTTCGTAGCTGACGAGCACGTTGTCTGGAGAGATGTCGCGGTGGACGATGCCCAGCGGCTTGCCGCTCCCCTCCGTGCGTGAGTGCGCGTAGTGCAGGCCCCGGCACATCTCCATGGCGATGAACACGGCGACGGGGATGGGCAGCGAGCCCAGGCCTGCCTTCTTCGCGCGCTTGAGCACCTTGTCGAGCGGCTTGCCGTCGACGAACTCCATGGCCAGGAAGTACTCGTCCTCCACCTGCCCGAAGTCGAAGACCTGCGCGACGTTGCCATGGGACAGCGTGGCGGAGATGCGCGCCTCGCTGATGAACATGCTGATGAAGGCCTCGTCGTCCGCGTACTCGGGGAGGACCTTCTTGATGAGCACGGACTTGGTGACGCCCGCCGCGCCCACCAGCTGGGCATGCCACGTCTCCGCCATGCCGCCCCGGCCCAGCCAGGACACCAGCTCATACCTTCCGAAGGTGTCCCCCGCGTCGAGCGCCATGAGACGTCTACCTTAGCCCCAGAATCCTGGGACCGACGAATAGACGACTTCGCGTCTGTCCAACCCTGTGTGTAGGTTGGAACCTCACCCCTGTCAGGGTGACGGCTGCGCGGCCCCCGCGGCGAGCGTGACGTACAGGCGGCCCAGCTCGGTCAGCTCGCCGGAGGCGCCCAGCAGGTTGATGGCAGGGATTTCGTTGTTGCGCCCGGAGAACCACGCGTAGCGCTCGATGGCGGGCTCCGTCTCCAGATAGCCAATGGCATCCACCATGTATTTCTTCTGCACGTCCACGGTGATTTCGTTGTGCGGCCGGTCGCCGCACGCGAACTCCGTCAACCAGAGGGGCTTGTTGTACTTCTTGAACTGCCCCACGTACCACTTGAGCGCGCTCAGGTCGCACGCGTACCAGTGGATGGCAATGGCATCCACCTGACAGTTCGCGCAGGCCTTGAAGAAGGCATCCAGGTACACCACGGGGTCGGTGAAGGTGACGCCGTCCTCCGACACGCAGTCGCCGCAGTAGTTGACCGCCGGGGACACCAGCTTGAGCCCCTTGCGGCGGGCCACCTCCTCCAGCACGGGCCAGAGCGCCGCGGCCTGGCGGGGCGTCTTGTTCGCCTGCGACTTGAAGTTGGGCTCGTTGAACCCCAGCAGGACCTGCGCGCCCGCCGGAATCTCAGACTCCAGCTGGGCCACCGTGGGCGTGCCGCCCCAGGCCATGGGCACGAAGGAGACCTTCTCCGAAACGTAGACGCTGGCCGCGCCGCTCTCCGGCTTGGGCGACCAGTTGTACCACCAGCTCATCCCCGGGGAGAGCGCCTTCAGGTCCTCCGCCGAGTGATAGCCATACCCGAGTCCCCGCTTCGCGCTCTTCGTCACACCGGGGGCCGGCTCGTCTGGCTTGGAAGGCTCCCCGGCCGCGGGGTCGCACGCCACGAGCGGCGACAGCAGGACGGCCAGGGACAGCGCGACGGGGAGCCGGGGGGAGGGGCGCATGGCCAATCACTCTACGCCCGGGCGTCGGGTGGGCGTCGAGTCCTGGCGTCACGTCACGGCGCCAGCCGGGGCACGAGGCGCGGCTCGCCCACGTCGCGCCACCACGGCGTCACGCCCTCCACGCGCGAGGGCTCCAGGCTCCGGCCCAGGCCCGGCGTGAAGAGGCGCACCTGCTGCTCCGTGGCCAGCTTCACCAGCGTCTCCACGGGCTCGTCCCACGCGTGCAGCGCCAGGTTGAAGGTGCCCCAGTGCACTGGCATCAGCGTGCCGCCGCCGAGCATCGCGTGCGCCTTGAGCGCGTTCTCCGGGCCCAGGTGGATGCTGCCCCAGCTCGGGTGGAACGCGCCCACCTCCAGCATCACCAGGTCGAAGGGGCCGTATCGCCGGCCAATCTCCTCGAACTCCGGGGTGAGGCCGGTGTCGCCGCTGAAGAACAGCCGGTGCTTGTCCGTGGTGAGCACCCAGGATGCCCACAGCGTCTTGTTGCGGTCGCCCAGGCCGCGGCCGGAGAAGTGCTGCGAGGGCGCCGCGCGAAACGCCACTGGGCCCACGCGGTGCTCCTCCCACCAGTCCAGCTCCGTGATCAGCTCCGGCGCCACGCCAAAGGCCTCCAGGTGGCGCCCCACGCCCAGCGCGGTGACGAAGGGCACCCGCCGCTTCGCCAGCCCCTGGATGGTGCTCCGGCACAGGTGGTCGAAGTGGTCGTGCGACACCAGCACCGCGTCCAGGTCCGGCAGCGCGTCCAGCGCGACGGGCGTGGCGTGGAAGCGCTTGGGGCCCGCGAAGGACACGGGCGAGACCCGGTCGCCGAAGACGGGGTCGGTCAGCACGCGCGCCCCGTCCACCTCCAGCAACATCGTGCTGTGGCCCAGCCAGGTGACGCGCAGCCCGGTGTCCGGCGCGCGGGCCCAGGTGCCGCGCGGATCCTCCACCGGCAGCGGCGCGGGCGGCGTGCGCTGCGCGCCGCCAAAGAAGTACTCCCCCAGCAGGGGCAGCGTGCCCCCCTGGATGCCCGCCCCCACTGGGGCGGTGTTGCGGAAGCCGTGACCCTCGAACTGACGGGAGGCCCGGCTGCGTTCGAGGCGGAGTCCCGCGCTGCGCGCGCTGTCACTGACGGTGGGCATGAGGCGGTTCCTAACACCCACGTCAGCGCCCGGCACGGCCACCCGCCTGGAGCCCGGGCGGGGAGGCGCCCTGCGCCTACTGTGCGTCTTCCGGCGCCAGGCAGGTGTGGCTGAGCGCGCTGGACCAGAGCTGCGCGTTCAGCGTGTCGTCGTAGGCGCTGAAGTAGACGCGGCTGCCCAGGCGGAAGAACTCGCGCGGATAGGAGGAGCCTCCCTGGGCCGGCGCGGCGATGTCCTTGAGGCGGCGCGTCCCGGCCGCCGTGCCGTTGCTCACCCAGGGTTCGATGCCGCCCGGGGTCTCATAGGCGCTGAAGAAGACCAGGTTGTCCGCCGCCGCGTACACCGGTGAGCCGTACTCGTCCGACAGGCTCAGCGGCCGGCGCAGCAGCGTGGTGCCCCCGGCGGTGCCGTTCGTCACCCACAGCTGCGTGTCGCGCGGCGCGGGGCTGCCACTGCCAATGGCCACGGAGAAGTACAGCTTCGTGCCCCCCGGCACCTGGCTCACGGCTTCGATGGATGGGAACGCCGGGCCCTGCGACGCGTAGTCATTGGGCAGGGTGACGACGGGCTCCGGGTTCCCGCCCGTGAGCGGCACGCGGTAGAGGACCATGTACTGGGTGCTGAAGGACGTCGTCGTGACGTACGCGTACGCGCCCAGCGCGCCCAGCACGCGCATGGAGCGCGTGGCGCCGAAGGACGCCAGCCGCAGCGTGCCGCCCGCCGTGCCGTTCGTCTTCCACAGCTCCGACAGGCCGCTTGGCTCATCCAGCTTGAAGAGGGTGAGCGCGCCGGTGGTGCGCACGTCGTTCGGATAGGTGTCGGGGCCCGCGTCCAGCCGCTTCAGCTGGAAGGTGCCCGCGGCGGTGCCGTCCGTGCGCCACAGGGAGGTGGCGCCCTGGAGCTCGCGCACGAAGAACAGCAGCGCGTTGCCCTGCTTCGCGTCCAGGTAGCTCACGTCCACGCCGGTGCCGAAGTCGCGCACGCGCACCGTGCCCGCGGCGGTGCCGTCCGACCGCCACAGCTCAAAGCGCGTGGTGGACGCCGTGGCGTCGTACGTCTCCTTGAAGAAGACCAGCGTGGAGCCAGACGCCGTCAGGTGCGTCAGGTACGAGTCCTCCGCGCCCGGAGTCAGGTCCTTCACCAGCCGGGTGTTGGCCGTCGTCCCGTCGCTCACCCACAGCTCCAGGCCATTCGCCGCGTCCGGCGCCATGAAGAAGAGCTGCGACGGAGTGGCGGTGAGCTGCGACAGCCGAGGCGTCCAGTTGCCCGCCGTCGCCGGGAAGCCCTTCACCTGCGTGGTGCCCGCGTCCGTGCCGGTGCTCCGCCACAGGCCGCGGCGGCCGTCTTCGTAGTTCACCGCGAAGTGCAGCGTGCCCTTGAAGTCCACGAAGCTGTCCGGCCCCAGCGCGAAGCGCGGGATGCCCAGCTCCGAAGGAGGAAGGATGGCTTTCACCCGCTGGGTGCCCGCGCCGGTGGGGAGGCAGCGGCCCTCCGCCGTCACTTCTGGCGCGAAGGTAGGTTCCTGTGCGAGGCCCTCCTCCGCCTGCTCCTCGGGGAGCGCCCCGCCGCAGCCCACCCC